>NZ_MKGS01000102.1:0-79208 GCF_002836905.1 Pseudomonas sp. 43NM1
CACCCAGACATCTTCGATCCGCCCGTGCAGCCCTTCGCCGTTGACCCCGAACTGCAGAAACGCCGGTTGGCTGAGCAGGCTTTCTATATCGAAATCCGGGTGTTCGCTGACCAGCTCAATCTGGATCGCGTACAAGGCGCTGATCGCCTCGGTGCCGGCAAACGCCAGCACCTTTAAATCATGACGAACCGCGGGAATGTGCAACGAGAAATGCGCCGCATTGGCCGGCCGGAACATACGCTTATCCTTAAGCAAAGAGGAAATGAGCGCGATATCCAAACCGTCCGTGGTCTGTGCACGCGAAAACTGGCGGGCACGTTATCAACGGGGAAAAAGTATTGATGTAGGAAGGATCGTCAACCTCAGTCAGACCCTTCCTATATTGAAAAACCTACGACAGCCAAATCACGAATCAGAAGTCGTAGCGACCGGTCAGGCCGAGGGTGCGCGGGGTTCCGAGCAGGCCTTCATAACCGCCGTTGCCGCCGGTCCAGAGGGTCGTGTAATAGGTTTTGTCGAAGGCGTTTTTCAGCCACAGCGAGACGTCCCACTGGCCTTGGTTGAAGTCGCCGCGCAGGCCGGTGGAGAGGTTGACCACGGCGTAACTCGGGATCTGCCCGTAGTCGGAATCTTCCACGGTGCCGACGGCTTTGGAGCGGAACGCGTAGCTGGCGGTGACGTATTCTTCGAGGCCGCTGCTCAGGTTCCATTTGTATTCGCCGTTGGCGTTGCCGATCCATTTCGACGCGCCCACCACCTGGTGGCCGCTGAGGTCGCACGACGCCGGGGCGCCCGGTGCCTGGCTGATTTCCGGCGGGCATGGCGCGTCTTTGTACGAGAGGTAACTGACGTCGTTGTACGAGCCATTGATGTTCAGCGTCAGGCCCCGCAGCGGCACCAGGGTGCTTTCGAATTCGACGCCGCGTGAGCGCACCGAGCCGGCGTTGGTCAGGTATTGCACGCGATTGTCGGCGTCATAGGCGTTGGTCTGGTAGGCGTTGACCTGGGTCCAGAACACGTTGGCGTTGAGTTGCAGACGGCGGTCCCACAGGGTGCTTTTGAAACCGAGTTCGGCGTTGTTCGCGCGCTCGGTGCCGATCAGCAGCGAGTCGGCGCCCGCCGTCGGGGCAGAGCCGACCGCGAGGTTGACCCCGCCGGCCTTCTCGCCGTGAGACAAGGTGGCGTAGCCGAGCACGTCATCGGTGAAGCGATAACTGAGGTTCAACAAGCCTGAAGGGCTGGCGCTGTACTGATTCAAATCACCGGAGTCGTAAGCGCCGGTACGCCCACGTCGCGCCGTCGCCGCTGCGCCGGTCACTGCGGCGCCACCGACCGGTGCCGCGCGGGTCACCGAGGCGTTTTTCTCTTCATAAGTGCCGCGCACGCCGGCAGTGAAATCCAGGCGTGGCGTGAGGTGCCAGGTGCCTTGGGCAAACAGCGCAAAACTGTCGGTCTTGATGTGGCCCTTGCCGACGCTGTCGACGTTGGCCAGTGCGCCCGCCGGGGTGCCGTTCCAGATGTCCGCTTGCGGGCCGTAATTGGCGAAGGATTTGTTGTCCAGATCGTTGCCGAAGTAGTACGCGCCGAGCACGTAATCGAAGAATTCACCCTTGGGCGAAGCCAAGCGAAATTCCTGCGAATACTGTTTGTCTTCCACCGAAACCCCGGCGTTGTAGCTCGCCGGCACGTTCAAGCCATCGTCGTTGCGCGGGGTGAAATTCCACCAGCGGTAGGAGCTGATCGAGGTCAGGGTAAAGTCGCTCGGCAAGCTCCAGTTTGCCTCCAGCGAGGTGCCGCCCTGATGCACGGTGACGTGTTGATCGTTGTCCAGATTGACCTTGCGATGCGAGCCGTTGACCAGCGTCGCGCCCGCCGCAGCGGCGCGTGATTCATAAAGGTTGACGCCATTGATGGTCGGCCCGGTGTTGTACAACACGCGGGTGCCGGCGCTGGAATCCTCTTCGTTGTAATCGCCGATCCAGCGCAGGTTGAACGACTCGTTGGGCTTGTACAGCAACTGTCCACGAAAGCCTTCGCGCGAGCCGCCGTTCAAGTCGTGGCCATTGAATTCGTTTTTGATGTCGCCGTCGCTGCGCGTGCGATAGGCCGAAAATCGTCCGGCGAGTTCATCGTTGAGCGGTCCGGAAATCGTCCCTTTGGTCTGGAAATAACCGTCCTCGCCGACCGACGTTTCGATGCTGCGCTCCGGGGTGAACGACGGCGCGCGCGTGCTGATGTTGATCACCCCCGCCGTGGTGTTCTTGCCGAACAGCGTGCCTTGCGGACCGCGCAGCACTTCGAGCTGTTCGATGTCCATCAAGTCGAACACCGCCATGCCCGGCCGCCCGAGGTAAACGTTGTCGATGTAGAGCCCGACGCTGCCCTCCAGACCGTCGCTGGCCGGGTTGTTGCCGAGCCCGCGAATCGACACGCTGGATTGCCGCGCATGCATGTAGGCAACGTTGACGCTGGGCACCAGTTGCTGCAGATCCTGAATGCGATAAACCCGCTGGGTTTCCAGCGCCTGGCCGCTGACCACGCTCATGGGTGTCGGCACATCCTGCGAACTTTCTTCGCGGCGGCGCGTGGTGACAGTGACGGTTTCCAGTTGCGCACTGTCGGCGGCGGTTTTGCCGGCAGGCGCTGCGGCGGTAGTTGCCGGCTGCGCTGCGTAAGCCTGGGCGCTGCTCGCCAGTAATAGCGCCAAGGGCAGGCGTTTGAGCCGTCGGGGGGATACGGGTGAAGCGAGGTTCAACGGACTCATGAGGCGGCTCCTGATCAAAAAACACGCAACGACGTTCAGCACTGCATATTCTTTTAAGTTATTTATTTATGTTTTTACAAAGATTTACTGCATAAGAGATTGCCTTTATAAGGAGTCCACCTGATGCATATCCAATGCATTCGCCCGATATTTTTTATGTGAAAAATGCATATCGATCTGCGCCAACTCCGACACTTCATCGCCCTCGCTGACCAGCGCAGCTTCGTCGCGGGGGCGTTGGCGGTGAACCTCTCGCAATCGGCCTTCAGCCGCAGCATCCAGGCGCTGGAGCACAGCGTCGGCTGTCAGTTGGTCGATCGCGGCCGCAAGGATCTGGCGCCGACCAAGCAGGGGCAGATGCTGCTCGAACATGCGCGGCGACTGGTCAGCGGCGCGCAGCAAATGGCCAACGAGATCAGCCAGTTCAATGGCCTCGAGGCTGGGGAGTTGCGCTTCGGTTGCGGCCCGGCACCGGCGGCGGGCTTGATCCCGCGCGCGATCGCCAGTTTTATCGGGCGCTACCCGAAAGCGCGGGTGCAGTTTCAAGTCGATGACTGGCAGAGTCTGAGCAAGCGGCTGCTGAGTGAGGAGTTCGAATTTTTCGTCGCCGACACGCGTTATTTCGAGGCCGATCCGGACTACCTGACCCAGCGTCTGCGCCCGCGCAAATGGCATTTCTGCTGCCGCGCCGGACACCCGCTGGCGGCGCGCGAACGTATCAGCGCGGCGGAGTTGATGAGCTATCCGATGGCCGTGAGCATCCGTCCGCCGAACCTGCGCAAAGTCATCGTCGACTTGAGCGGCCGCCCGGATTTCACCCCGAATGTGGAATGCGAAAACAGCTATAGCTTGCTCAGTGTGGTGATGCGCTCTGACGCCATCGGCATCGTCGGCGCGTACTCGGACGCGCTGCATCACGCGAAGGGTGAATTGGTCTGTTTGAGGATTGACGGGCTGGCCGATGACCTGGAGGAGCTGTATACGCGCTACGGGATTGTCAGCCGCGCGGGGTATCGTTTATCGCCGCTGGCCGAGGCGATGATTGCGCAGATCAAAGAAGTGGATGCGCGGGATGAAGAGGTGTGTTCGCTGGAGAATCTGGCTGTCTGACATACCGCTATCGCGAGCAAGCTTTGCTCCTACGGTTTTGTGTCGTGCTCGGACCTGTAGGAGCAAGGCTTGCCCGCGATGGCGATTTTCTGGCCGCCGATGCAATCCCTGCATAAAACTCATTCCCCAAATGCACTTGCCTCAACCCCACCGCAACAGCGAAAAACCTCGCCTGTCTTCTGATTGGTGAACCCCATGTCCAACCCCGAAAAACCCGTGCGTAACGTGCTGTACATCATGTGCGACCAGCTGCGCCGCGATTACCTGTCGTGCTACGGCCATCCGCATTTGCACACGCCTAACATCGATCGCCTGGCCGCGGCCGGCGTGCGTTTCAGCCGTGCCTACACCCAAGGCACGATCTGCGGACCCTCGCGCATGTCCGCCTACACCGGCCGTTACGTCAGCAGCCATCAAGTGGCGTGGAACGCGGTGCCGTTGCCCCTCGAAGAATTGACCATCGGCGACTATCTGCGCCCGCACGGCATCCGCACCGCGCTGGTCGGCAAGACCCACGCCACGCCCAATCTGGAGGCGTTGCAACGCCTGGCCATCGACCCTGACAGCGCGCAAGCGGAGGATTTGAACGAGGTCGGCTTCGAGGCGTTCTTGCGCCACGACGGGATCTTTCCCGACGACCCGATTTTCGCCGACAAACGCGAGTCCGCGCCCTACACGCATTACCTGCGCGAACACGGTTTTGACGGGCTCAACCCATGGCACGACTGGGCGAATGCCGCCGAAGGAGATAACGGCGAAATCCTCAGCGGCTGGCAAATGCGCAACGCCCATCTGCCCGCGCGCGTCCCCGAGCAGCATTCGGAAACGGTCTACACCACCGACCGCGCCATCGACTTTATCGCCGAGCAAGGCGCGCAGCCGTGGTGCCTGCACCTGTCGTACATCAAGCCGCACTGGCCATACATCGCCCCGGCGCCGTATCACGCGCTGTACGGCGCCGATCAAGTGATTGCGCCGGTGCGCGCGGCGGCCGGTGAAACCAGCGATCACCCGGTGTACGAGGCGTTTCGCCAACATGAGGAGAGCCTGAATTTTTCCCGCGACGAGGTGCGGTTGAACGTGGTGCCGACCTACATGGGTTTGATCAAACAGGTGGATGATCAGCTCGGGCGCCTGTTCGATTTTCTCCAGAGCAACGGGCGCTGGGACGACACGCTGATTGTCTTCACCAGCGACCACGGCGACTTCCTCGGCGATCACTATTTGGGCGAGAAAGAGTTTTTGCTCGAGCCCGCGGTGGGCATTCCGCTGATCGTGCGCGACCCGAGGGCGGCGGCGGATGTCACCCGTGGTTCGGTGGATGATCGACTGGTGGAAACCATCGATGCCTTGCCGACATTTCTTCAGGCCCTCGGTTTGCCCAGCGCCGATCACCGGCTCGAAGGCCGTTCGCTGATCCCGTTGCTGCACGGCGTCGAAACCGATTGGCGGCGCTATGCGATCAGTGAATACGACTACGCGTTTCAGGCGCCGGCGCGCGAGCGACTGGCGCAACCGATCGACCGCTGCCGCATGACCATGGTCCGCAGCGAGCGCTGGAAATACCTGGCGTATGACGGCTTTCGCCCACAGTTGTTTGACCTGCTGAATGATCCGCAGGAATTGCACGATCTGGGCGCGGACCCGGCGTTCGCGGCCGTGCGCGAGGAGCATGCGGGGTATTTGTTCGAGTGGCTGCGCGGGTTGAAACGCCGGACCACGATCAGCCATCAGGAGATTGACCTGCGCGGGCAGCGCTTCCGTTATGGCGAGCCGGAAACCGAGAAAATGGTCCAGATCGGCGTGTGGTAAGCCGATCAACTGTGGGAGCGAGCTTGATCGCGATGGCGCAGTGTCAGTCGATAAACAGGTTGATGGATACGCCGCTTTCGCGAGCAAGCTCGCTCCCACAGGGTTTGTGCCTATTCACTGATGTTGTGGCACACACCAATCCACTGTGAGAGCGAGCCTGCTCGCGATGGCGACGGATCAGACGCCGGCGATTTCCGCTCCTTTGATCGTCTGGCTACGCTGCCCCGCGACGCCCACCGGCACTTCACCTTTCAACGTCACCCGGCGCACCACGCGGTCCTGAGTTCCGTAATCATCCACCGCGTAATGCTGGGTCGAACGGTTATCCCAGATCGCCACATCACCGGCCTGCCAGCGCCAGCGAACGGTGTTTTCCAGACGAGTGACATGGCTTTGCAGCAGCCCGAACAAGTGCGCCGAATCCGCTTGCGAGTAACCCTTGATGCGCTTCACAAAATGCCCCAGCAGCAAGCTCTTTTCGCCGCTGATCGGGTGCACACGAACCACCGGGTGCTCGGTCTCGTAAACGGTGGAGGTGAAGACTTTGCGGTAGCGCTCAAGCTTCTCCGCCGACACGTCGGGCTTGGCGCTGGCGTAGTCATATTCGTTGCTGTGCACCGCGGTCAGCTTGTCGGCGAGCTCACGCAGTTCCGGCGCCAGTTCGTTGTAAGCGGTCGCGGTGTTGGCCCACACGGTGTCGCCGCCGTAAGCCGGGGCGACCACCGAGCGCAGGATCGAGGCTTTCGGGTACGCGTCAACGAAGGTCACGTCGGTGTGCCAGGAGTTGGCGCGCTGACCTTCAGCGCCGTCGAGTTCGAGCAGGTAACGGGTGCCGTCGCGCACCGGCACGGTCGGGTGCGCCACCGGCTCGCCGAGCAAGTGCGCAAAGGCTTCCTGACGTTGATCGTCGAGGTGCGTCTGTTCGCGGAAGAACACTACTTTGTACTCGACCAGCGCTTGCTGAATGGCTTCGACGGTGGCGGCGTCCAGTTCACCGGAGAGGTGCACGCCGCGAATCTCGGCGCCGATACGACCGGCTACCGGGTGGATTTCGAGTGCGTGGACAGCGGGTTTTACAGCTAAAGCGGCATTGCTCATGGGTAGACCCTCGATCGGACTGCTGACGGTTGAGCGCCAGCGAAACAACGCTCTATCTATATTCAATTTAGATCTAACAGATATTTGCATGCTTCGTTGACGGAATAAGAGCTTGCATTTAAAACCTCATGCAACCCTCGTCGCAAATGCCTTCGAGCTATTTTTAGGATGCCGGAAAAGCATATGGATCTTCGCCAGTTGCGCTACTTCATCGCCCTCAACGAACACCGCAGTTTTGTCCGCGCGGCCGACGCCATGGGCATCACTCAACCGGCGTTCAGCCGCAGTATTCAAGGGCTGGAGCAAGAGTTCGGCTGTGTGCTGGTGGACCGTGGCAACAAGGATTTGCGCCCCACGCCCGAGGGTCAGGTGGTGCTGCAACACGCCTTGACCCTGGTGCAAGGCGCGGCGCTGCTCAGCGCGGAAGTGACGCAGATGACCAAGCTCGATGCCGGCGAATTGCGCTTCGGTTGCGGCCCGGCGCCGGCGGTGAAACTGGTGCCGGATGCAGTGGCGCAATTCATCAACGCGCACCCGAAAGTGCGCACCTGTTTTCAAGTGGATAACTGGGAAAAACTCAGCCGCGCGTTAAGCCGCGAAGAGATCGAATTCTTCATCGCCGACATCCGCCATTTCGAGGCTGACCCGAACTTCCAGACTCAGGCACTGACGCCCAAGCGCGGCGTATTTTTTTGCCGGCCGGGGCATCCATTGCTGGTCAAGGACAGCCTCTCGACCAACGACATGTTCGACTATCCGCTGGCGACCACGCTGATCCCGCCGGGCATCCGCAAACTGCTGGCGAACCTCAGTGGACGGATGGATTTTTCACCGACCATCGAGACTGAACACTTCCCGGCGCTGGTGAAGATCGTGTTGCAGTCGAACGCGATTGGGATTGGCACCGAAGAGGCGTTTATCGAGGACGTGGCGCAGGGTTCGCTGGTGCTGCTGCACTGGCGCAATTTGCCGCAGAACATCGAAAGCATGAACGCGCGATGCGGGATTGTCAGCCGCACCGGGTTCAGACTGTCGCCGGCCGCAAGGGCGATGATCGAGACGTTGGTGGCTGTGGATAAACAGCAGATCAGCGTCGCGGTTTAGGGCCTCTTCGCGGGCAAGCCTCGCTCCCACAGTGCTTGCGCAAGCCCTGTAGGAGCGAGGCTTGCCCGCGAAGATGTGAGAACAGACGCTTAAAATCTCAGAGCTTCGCGGCTGCCAACTCCGGCGCCACCCAGTCGCTCACTTTGAACGGCTTGCGGATCAGCCGCTGCTGCGCCGCCAAGTCCACCGAATCCTGCAATTTGCCGAGGAACACCGGGTCCAGCGTCGAGGGGAAAACTTCGCTGAGTTTCTGATCCTCCAAATCCTGCTGAAGAATGATCGGTGGATAACTCGCCAGCCCCGAAACCAGCTGAATGTAGGCGTCCTTGTTGGCGTCCTGGGTCAGCCAGTCCACCGCTTGCTGCTGCGCCTTGAGCAATTTCGCAACCGCTTCCGGGTGTTCGTCGACAAACTTGCCACTGCCGACCAGCACCGCTTGCACACTGCCGGCGCCGCCGAGGTCCTTGGTGTTGAGCGGCAACTCGGCCAGCCCTTTGGCCTGCAACGCGGTCAGCCCGGAGCTGCCCCACGACGCGTCGATCTGCTTGGCCGCCAACGCCGCTACCGCGCCGCTGAAATCGAGGTTGATGACCTTCACATCCTTCTCGCTCAAACCCTGACTGGCCAACGCCGCATCGAACGACAACTGCGTGGCGGTGCCACGGAAGATCGCCACGCGTTTGCCTTTGAGGTCTTGCAGCGTCTTGATCCCCGAACCGGGGACCACGCCCAGATACTGTTTGACCCCGCGAGCGGTGGCGCTGAGCAGCCGGGTGTCGAGGCCGTTGGACCTGCCGATAATCGCCGCCAGATCGCCGAGGTAGGCGAGGTCAACCTGGCCGTTGGCGAATGCCTCGTTGATCACCGGGCCGGCGCCCTTGAAGAAGCTCCACTGAATCTTGATGCCTTGATCGGCGAAGGCCTTTTCGAAGATCTGCTGGTCACGCAAAACATCGGTAATCCCGCCGCCGCTGTTCTGCGTACCGGCGCTAAGGTCGGGCACAGCGATGCGAATTTCCTTGAGTTCAGCGGCCTGCGCGCTGAGTGCGATTAACCCTGCCAGCGCCGGTGCGGCAAACAGATTGATGACACGTTTGAAGGGACGATTCATGGGTGCGGCTCCTGGTGACGACGGCGTTGAGGAGCAGAACGTAGGCTGAATCGGTCGCGACACTTAAATACTATAAATTCACATTTTTAGATCATCTGGATCTATGCGGGGGAGAGCGTGGCTCTGCGGAGGGTATGCATAAACAGCATCGAAAATATTCTTCGAATGCATTGGATGCGGGTGGGCTGGAAGCCTTAAATGGTCTCGCTTATCTCCCAATAGCATTGATTCAATTTTTTATAGATCAATTTTGCATACATCGAAGCCCTGTAGGAGCGAGGCTTGCCCGCGAAGAGGCCGTCACATTCAACATTGATGCTGGACCGTCACATCGCCTTCGCGGGCAAGCCTCGCTCCTACACAAGGTCAAAAACGGAGGTCACCCATGGCCCGTGTTTCCCTTCTCAGCCTGCCGCTGGCCGCGCCGCCGCTCAATCGTCGGCGCTTGTGGCCCAGCGTCAGCCAACGCCTGCTGCCATGGTTACTGCCCATCAGCCTGTTTGCCCTTTGGTGGCTGGCCAGCCGCAATCACTGGATGAGCGAGCAAATCCTCCCGGCGCCATCGCTGGTGTGGAGCAGCGCAGTCGAACTGGCCCAAGGTGAAATTTGGGGGCACTTGTGGATCAGCCTGCAACGGCTGTTCTGGGGTTTGCTCGCCGGGGTCAGCGCGGGCGCCGCGTTGGGTGCAGCGCTGGGTTTCAGCCGACGTCTGGAGCGTCTGGTGTTTCCGTCATTTGCCGGGTTGGCGCAGGTGCCGACGCTGGCGTGGATTCCGCTGTTCATGGTGTTTTTCGGCATTGGCGAAACGCTGAAACTGGTGGTGCTGGTGAAGGCGATTGTGGTGCCCGTGACCCTGCACACGCTGGTCGGCGTACGCGATGCACAACCGAAATTGCGCGAAGCCTCTGCCGTCCTGCGCCTGCCGACTCACGTGTTGATCCGGCGCCTGGTGCTGCCCGCCGCGCTGCCGGCATTCATGGCTGGCGTGCGTTTGGCGTTGGCTGCCGGTTGGACGTCGTTGCTCGCGGTGGAGTTGCTGGCCTCCAGCGAAGGCATCGGTTTTCTGATGGTGTGGGCGCGGCAGTTGTTCATGCTCGACATCGTTTTTGTGGTGATCGTGGTCATCGGTTTGATCGGCGTGACGATGGATCGCGGCATCGGTTGGCTCGACAAAAAACTGGTGCACTGGCCACACCCGGCGACCGCAGAGATTCGTCGCGGCCCGCGTTATGCCGGTTGGCAACGGCTGCAACCGTGGCTGCTGCCGTTAGCGCTGCTGGCGCTGTGGCAAGTGGCGTCGGATCAGCAATGGGTCGACGCGAACATTTTGGTCAGCCCACTGGTGGTGCTGGAAACCACTGGGCATGGCTTGCTCGATGGCACGTTGATCGGCGGCATGGCCCTGAGCCTGGGACGCACGCTCGGCGGTTTGCTGCTCGGTGGCGGTCTCGGATTTGCCGTCGGTTTGCTGCTCGGGTTGTCGCGCAGCAGTGAACGGGTGCTCGGCCCGACGCTCGCGGCGATCCGCCAGATTGCGATTTTCGCCTGGGTGCCGCTGCTGACCGCGTGGTTCGGTCTGGGCGAATTGGCCAAGTGGGTGTTCGTCGCGCTCGCGGCGTTTTTCCCGCTGTTCATCGCCACCCAACGCAGCGTCGCCAACCTCTCGCCGCAACTCAATGAAGCGGCGCAAGTGCTGCGCCTGACCTTGGCACAACGTTTGCGCCGCTTGGTCTTGCCGGGCGCCGCGCCAGGGATTTTCGCCGGCCTGCGCCTGAGCCTGATCTACGCCTGGCTCGGCAACATCGGCGCCGAATATTTCATGCCGTCCAACGGCGGCATCGGTAGCCAGATGATCGGCGCGCAACAACTGCTGCGCATGGACCTGATCATGGCCGGCATGCTGCTGGTCGGCCTCACCGGCGCGCTCCTCAACCTTATTGGCCAACGCCTGGAAATCCGCGCCACTCGCTGGAGACACGCATGAACGCACCGATTGTCAGCTTCAACCATGTCGGCAAATCCTTCGACGTCGACGGCTTCGAACTGGAAGCGATTCGCGAATTCAACCTGGACATTGCCGAGGGCGAATTCGTCGCCATCGTCGGTTCCAGCGGCTGCGGCAAATCGACTTTGCTGCGATTGCTGGTCGGGCTCGACACCGAATTTCGCGGGCACATCAGCGTGGACGGCAAAGCCGTCAGCGGCATCGGCAGCGAACGCGGGATCGTCTTCCAGGAACACCGCTTGTTCCCGTGGCTGACGGTCGCCGACAACATCGGTTTGGGCCTGGTCAACGAGCCATTGAGCGCCGAGCAAAAACACCAGCGCGTGAACGATTTCATCGAACTGGTGGGCCTCACCGACTTCACCCGCGCCTATCCGCATCAGCTCTCCGGCGGCATGGCGCAAAGGGTGGCAATCGCCCGCGGACTGGTCGCCAGCCCACGGATCCTGCTGCTCGACGAACCGTTCGGCGCCCTCGACGCGCTGACCCGCCAGCAGATGCAGGACGAGCTGCTGGCGATCCGCGCGCGGGCGAAAATCACCACCATTCTGGTCACTCACGATGTCGAAGAAGCCATCTTCCTCGCCGACCGCGTGGTGGTCATGGAGCCGCGCCCCGGCCGGATCAAACAAGTGGTCGACATCGCCCTGCCCCACCCGCGCCAGCGCAGCAGTTTCGACTTCCACCAACGGCGCGAAGAACTGCTGCACGAACTCACCAGCGACGACCATTACCAACCGAGCGCAGCGGTGCAGATCCGGGATCTGCCGCTGTCGTTTATTGCTTGCTGAAGGATCGGACGCCTTCGCGGGCTAGCCTCGCTCCTACAGGTGATGGAGGTTCACGTGGGAGCGAGGCTTGCCCGCGAAGAGGCCATCAGACCCGCACACCGTCTAGCGGTTGCGACTGTGTTTCTTCCTTGCGCACAAAGCGGTTCGCCCGGGCAAAGGTGCCGAAGTCATTGAACCGAACGCCCATCTCGCGCATGACTTTATGCGCCACCGGCACGGTCATCTGGCGGATGTAGAAGGGTTCTTTCACCACGAAATGATGAATCCCGTGGCTGCTGCCGAAGTTGAAGCAGAACGCCTGCAGCGGCCACATCCACCATGGGTTCAGCACTTGGGTTTGCTGGATCACATTGCCCGGCTCGATATCGCCGTAGTAGTGCATGTTGGAGCTGACAAAGTGCAGGCAAAAAGTGCGCAGCACGTTCGGGCCGATGATCACCACTACCGCGATGTCGATGACGTGCATCACTGACAACGTGGTCGCCGACCATTCGATCGGTGCGCCGAGCAAGTGGGCGACGCCGTTGGCCGCATGGAAGCCCAGAAACACGTACCACGCGCCCCAATGCAGCAACGCCAACGGCGCGTAAACCTTGAGCACGCGCTCCAAAATACTCAGCTTGTGCGCCAAGGTTTTCGCCCGCAGCAGGCGGATGAACGCCGACATCATGTTGTCGCCGACCATCAATAATCGCGCGATGCCCCACGGCTCGCCGTTGGTGATGGCGCGTTCTTCCATGTCGCTTTCAGTGCCGGAGACTTTGTGATGGTTGAGGTGCAGATGCCGCCGAATCCACGGGTTGATCGTGCTCGGCCGCGCCAGCCACACCAGGCCCATCATCAGGTTGTGCGGCACGCGTTGTTTGCGGAAATACATGCTGTGGATCAGGTCGTGCTCGAGCTCGTGGGTCAACGACGCGAAAAACGCGTTGAGCAGCAGGCACACCCACCACGCCATGTGGCCGTTGATGTAGAGCGCCGCCGAACCGATCATCCCGGCCAGCGCGAAGGCCAGAATGCCGGCGCCCAAGGCGTCCTGATGATCAAGAATCGGGTAGCGTTTGCGCAGTTCAACGCCTCTGGCCAGCACCACTTCGCGAATATGCGCTGATCGCTGGCCTGCATTCAGTCGCTGGGGACTTGCAGAAGTACCGTCCATGCTTCCATCCTCTGGTTATTGATGCTCACATCCTCGCTTGTGAACTCTGCAAGTGTAGTAGCTGTGAGCGCCAACCTGTTGACCGGAAGCGCCAATCAACATGACTGAACCGACCTCCCTCGCCAGTTGGACCCGCGCCCTGCGCAAGCAGCTCGATGCGCTGGGCCTGGACAGCACCGCTCTGTGCCAACAGGCGGGGCTCGACCCGCAGTTGATGGACGACCCTAACGCCCGTTATCCGTTGTCCAACACCACGCGCCTGTGGGAAATCGCCGTGCAAGTCAGCGGCGATCCGGCAATCGGCCTGCGCGTGTCGCGTTTCGTCAGCCCGACCACCTTCCATGCACTCGGTTATGCGCTGGTGGCCAGCGCCAGTTTGCGTGAGGTGTTCGAGCGCATCGTGCGTTATCACCAGGTGGTCAGCGATGCGCTGGAACTGGAACTGATTCGCGCCGAGGACCGCTACCGTTTTCATCTGAAAGTTCCGTCAGGCAATCCCGCGCCAGCGTTTGAAGCCATCGATGCTTTCGCCGCGATCTACGTGCGCACCTGCCGCAATCGACTGGGCCGCGAATATGCGCCGCTGGCGGTGTATTTGCGCCGGCCGGAACCGGCGGACCCGCACCAATGGCACAAGGTGTTCCGCTCGCCGGTGCATTTTGCTGCCGAGGAGGATCGCCTGGAATTCGCCCTCATCGACTTCGAAAGTCACCTCGACGACGCCAACCCGGAACTCGCCGAACACAACGAAACCGTGCTCAAACGCACCCTCGCCCAGCTCAAACCGCTGACCTGGGAACGTAAAGTGCGCGACGCGATTGAAGAGCAACTGCCCGAAGGCGAACCCAGCGCCGAACGCATCGCCCAGACCCTGCACCTGAGCCTGCGCAGCCTGCAACGGCACTTGGCCGACGAAGGTTGCCGGTTCGACACGCTGCTCAACGAAAGCCGCGAAAACCTCGCGCTGCTGCACCTGCGCGATCCGCAATGCTCATTGAGTGAAGTGAGTTATTTGCTCGGGTTTGCCGATACCAGCAGCTTCAGCCGGGCGTTCAAGCGCTGGACGGGGATGACGCCGGGGCAGTTTCGGGATGGGTTGCGGTGAGGGATCCAGAAGGTGTGTTATTGATTGACCCCTTCGCGAGCAGGCTCGCTCCCACATTTGATCTTCAGTGGAAGCAAAATCCACTGACCTCGCAAAGCCACTGTGTGAGCGAACCTGCCCGCGAAGGCAATTTTTTGCAAACTGAAGCCATTACTCAACAACAAAAAAACTAAGTTCCGGTGTGTACTCGGAGCGCTGGCGATTGTACTCCTGGAGTGCACGGACAGTGTATCGACCGGGAGGCAGTGTCACCGTTCCTTCCCATCTCACTTCAGGCCGTACGGGCTCGTAAATATTGGCTGTCTCAGAAAATTTGATCCATACCCACCATTCGTTCATACCCGTGCCCCCAAATTTCACGGGGCTTTTAACAACAGCATCGTTCTTTGGAAACTCAATGACGGGAGCAGGCGGAATCTGATTATTTCCTTGTTCAGTGCTCATGATGAAATCTCCGAGAAATGTCGTATCGACATTTGGATTTTTGCATCGTCGCTCTGAGGTTATCTACTGTCAGATCTGACAGTAGGCACAGCGCTAGCACAGAAAATGTTGGCTTTTCGTCGTCCCACGAGCCGCGTTACGAGCGCGCAGCCTTTCGATCTTTGTATCTCTCACCGCCCGCGATCACGCCGCAGCAACTTGCGCACTCGCGCCACCAGAGCACTCATTGCGAACGGTTTGAGCAGGTAATCATCCTCGTGCAATTCCAAGCCGCGCAGGCGATCTTCGATGCCGTCGGTGGTGGTGAGGAACAGCACCGGGGTTTCGCCGAGTTTGCGGATTTGCTGCTGCAGCTGCCAGCCGTTGAGGCCCGGGAGCATGACGTCGAGGATGATCAGGTCGTATTCGCCCGACTCGATCAGGCGTCGGGCATGCATGCCGTCGTTGGCTATGTCCACCGAATAGCTCGCCTCGCCCAAGGCATTGGCCAGTTGTTTGGCGACGGCTGGTTTGTCTTCCACTAACAGGACACGCATGGCACACCTCGATTGATCAGAGCAACAGGCTAGGCGCCTTCGGCGATATTTCCCATTACAAACTTGTAATCATGCTGACGGAGTTGTGCAAAAAAGCCTGGATAAGGTGGCCTCCTGATTTTCTGGAGCTGCCCCCCCATGCTGTTGAGAACCCTTGTCTTGAGCCTCGCCACCGGGCTGACCGGCAGCGCATTTGCCGCCGCCGAACTGCCGCGCCACGCCGACCTTGATCTGCGCACCGCGCGCCAATTGGCCGATGCCACGTTGGCCAGTTGCACCGGCACGGTGTCGGTGCTGGACCGTGGCGGCAACCTGCTGGTGACCTTGCGCGCTGACGGTATCGGCCCGCACAACACCGCCGCCAGCCAACGCAAAGCCTACACCGCGCTGTCGACAAAAAACCCGACACGATTGTTCGCCGAACGCGCGCGCAGCAATCCTGAAGCGGCCAACCTCAATACCCTCGACGAATTGCTGCTGCTGGGCGGCGGTGTGCCGCTGTTTGCCGGCGATGAGCTGGTCGGCGCGCTCGGCGTAGCCGGTTCCGGTGGCGGCGAGCAAGACGAAAACTGCGCAATCAAAGCGGCGACAGTCGCCGGCCTGCAGATCAAACCTTCAAACCAAGGAGCTTCAAAATGAACCTGTTCCGCATGACTTTCGCCGCCCTCGCCCTCGGCAGCCTGTCGAGCCTGGCCCTGGCGGCCGGCAATCCGTTGAGCGTGCATGTGCTCAATCTGGAAAACGGTCTGCCGTCACCGGGCGTCAACGTGACGCTGGAAAAACACGTTGGGCAGAATTGGCAGCCACTGGCTCAGGGCACCACTAACGAACAGGGGCGTATTGGCGAACTGTTTCCGGCGGACAAACCGTTCGAGAAGGGCGAATACCGGGTGGTGTTCAAGACTGGCGAGTATTTCCAGAAGACTAAACACGAGACGTTTTTCCCGGAGATTCCGGTGATTTTCGAGGTCAAGCAGACGGACCAGCATTACCACATTCCGTTGCTGCTGAGCCCGTATGGCTTCTCGACGTATCGCGGTTCGTAGGTCAACCGAAAACCGACTTCAACTCAAACTCTCCCCGAACCCTGTAGGAGCTGAGCTTGCTCGCGAAGGCGTAGTGTCAGTCACCTTCAACGTTGGCTGACCCGACGCCATCGCGAGCAAGCTCAGCTCCCACAGGGGCGGGGTTGGCAGTGAGATTTGAGGCAAGGGCCGGTTTGTTGATCAGATCGCAGTCAACGCGCGCAGTCGCTCGGCGTCGAGGATTTCGATCTCGCCATACCTCAGGCCAATAATGCCCTGTGCCTGCAGCTCTCTGAGCAGTTGATTGGTGGTCTGGCGCGACAGCGACAGCATCGACGCCAGTTGCTCCTGCGGCAGTTGCAAAACCCGGCGCGGCGGATCGATTTCGCCGTAGCCCTCGGCGATCATCAGCAAGCGATGGGCCAGGCGGGCCGGGGCCGGCATCAGGCTCAGCTGTTCGAGGTTGATGAACGTCAGGCGCAGTTTGTGGCTCATCAGCAGCGCCAGTTGCCGCCAGTACAACGGTTGCTCATCGAGCAATTTCAGCAGCGTGGTTTGCGGGATGTGCAGCAAGGTGCACGGCCCCGCGCTGAAGGCATCGTGAGTACGTGGCTGGCCATCGAACAGGCAGATTTCGCCGAACCAGTGCGGCGCCTCGACCAGACTCAGCAACGCCTCTTTGCCCTGCTCGCTGACCGTGCCGATGCGCACCGAACCTTCAAGCACCGCGTACAAACCACACGGCGCATCCCCGCGTTTGAACAGCAACTGCCCCGCCGTCAGGCGCCGCAACCGCGCCGCCGCCAGCAGACTATCCTGTAACAGAACAGGTAAATGGCTGAACCACTGCCCACTCATCAGGCGCGCACGCCAAACCTGCATGTCCATTGAATCTCCTGGAAATTGTCGCCTGGCTGACAGAGCGAGCACTGAACCCGGCGCATGATCCCTCACCCTACAGGAGGAATAACAATGAAAAGCCTCGTTGACCATCTCAGTCAATACGCCGCCTACCACCGCGACCCGCGCAACATCGTCACGCACTTTATCGGCATTCCGCTGATTGTGCTGGCCGTCGCGGTGTTGCTCTCGCGGCCGCAATGGGCCGGCGGCTGGCTGTCGCCGGCGATGCTGGTGGCGCTGGCATCAGCATGGTTTTACCTGCGCCTGGAGTTGCGCCTCGGCGTATTGATGACGTTTTTGCTGGGGCTGTGCGTGTGGGCCGGACAAGCGCTGGCGCAGCAAAGCACCCTGCTCTGGCTGAGCAGCGGCGTGGCGATGTTTGTGATTGGCTGGGTGATCCAGTTTGTCGGGCACCACTACGAAGGACGCAAACCGGCGTTTGTCGATGACGTGACGGGGCTGATTGTCGGGCCGTTGTTCGTGGTGGTTGAACTGGCGTTTTTGCTGGGGTTACGGCATGACCTCAAAGAGCAGATCGAGGCGCGGGTGGGGGGTGTGCGGGTCAATCCGAAGCGTGCTGCTGTTTAGATCGCTTTCGCGGGCAAGCCTCGCTCCTACAGGTTTTTTGTCGGTCGTGATGACAACGCTGACCTGTAGGAGCGAGGCTTGCCCGCGAAGCTTTTGATCTTAGATATTGGCAACTTTCTGCCAGACCTTGGGTTTGAAAAACAGTGTCTCACCCTTGGCCAGACCGACCAGGCTGTCGTGGTCCTTCACCACTTCGGCCTCGATCAATTCGCTCTGCCCTTCGACTTTCAACGTCACGCGCGTGGTCGCGCCCAGCGGCCGGATGTCGCGCACTTCGGCGGCGTGGTGGTCTTCGATCTCATGGCGCGACAGCGACACTTCGTGCGGGCGGAACAGCACGTGTTTGTCGTCGCCCAGGTGCAGCCGGTTCGAGTCGCCGAGGAAGTGGTAAACAAAATCACTGGCCGGGTTCTCGTAGACTTCACCCGGCGAGCCGATCTGCTCGATCACGCCTTTGTTCATCACGACGATGCGATCCGCGACTTCCATCGCTTCTTCCTGGTCGTGGGTGACAAACACCGAGGTCAGGTTGATGTCTTCGTGCAGGCGCGCCAACCAGCGACGCAGCTCTTTACGGACCTTGGCATCCAGCGCGCCGAAAGGCTCGTCGAGCAGCAGCACTTTCGGCTCGACCGCCAAGGCACGGGCCAACGCGATGCGCTGACGCTGGCCACCGGACAGTTGCTCCGGGTAGCGATCCGACAGCCAATCGAGTTGCACCATGTTCAGCAGTTCATGGACTTTCACCGCGATCTGGCTTTCGCTCGGGCGCTGGTTTTTCGGTTTCATGCGCAGGCCGAATGCGACGTTGTCGAATACGGTCATGTGGCGGAACAAGGCGTAATGCTGGAACACAAAACCGACGTTGCGATCACGCACGTCGTGGCCGGAAACGTCTTCACCGTGGAACACGATGTTGCCCTGATCCGGCGTTTCCAGCCCGGCAATGATCCGCAACAGCGTGGTTTTTCCGCAACCGGACGGGCCGAGCAGCGCCACGAGTTCGCCGCTCTGAATGTCCAGGCTGATGTTGTCCAGCGCTTTGAACGCATTGAAATTCTTGCTGACGTTACGCACTTCGATCGACATGAGTTATTCCTCCGCGGCGCTGGCGCGCAGGCGGTTAATGCGGTTTTCGCTCCACTGCTTCAGCAGCAGGATGAAGAGCGCCATGATCAGCAACAGGCTCGCCACAGCGAACGCGGCCACGTGGTTGTATTCGTTGTAGAGGATCTCGACGTGCAGCGGCAAGGTGTTGGTCACCCCGCGAATGTGCCCGGAAACCACCGACACCGCACCGAACTCACCCATCGCCCGCGCGGTACACAGCACCACGCCGTAGATCAGGCCCCATTTGATATTGGGTACGGTGACGTGCCAGAACATCTGCCAGCCATTGGCACCGAGCAGGCGCGCGGCCTCTTCTTCCTGCGTGCCTTGTTCCTGCATCAGCGGGATCAATTCACGCGCCACGAACGGCACGGTAACGAAAATCGTCGCCAGGACGATGCCCGGCAGGGCGAAGACGATCTGGATGTCATGGTCCTGCAACCACGGCCCGAACAGGCCCTGAGCGCCGAACATCAACACGTAGACCAGACCGGCGATCACTGGCGACACCGAGAACGGCAAGTCGATCAGCGTCACCAGCATGCTCTTGCCGCGGAACGAATATTTGCTCACGCACCACGCCGCGCTGACGCCGAACACCACGTTCAGCGGCACCGAAATCAGCACGGCGATCACGGTCAGTTTCAGTGCCGACAAGGCGTCGGGTTCAAAGATCGCGGCGAAGAATGTGCCGAGGCCATTCTTCAATCCCTGCGACACGACGATGAACAGCGGCAGACCGAGAAACAGGATAAACACCAGCCAGCACAGGCCGATCAGGATGCGCCGCGAGGTTGCGCTGCCACGGCGGGCGGCGTTGGCCGAAGAGGCGGCCGCAATAGACGATTGGGACATGGTTCGCGCCTCCTTATGGGGTTTCGATGCGCCGCTGCAGCAAGTTGATCAGCAGCAACAGGACGAAGGAAACCACCAGCATCAGCACGCCGATGGAAGTGGCGCCGGTGTAGTCGTATTGGTCGAGTTTGACCATGATCAGCAGCGGCAGGATCTCGGTTTTCATCGGCATGTTGCCGGCGATGAAAATCACCGAACCGTACTCGCCGACGCCACGCGCAAACGCCAGGGCAAACCCGGTCAGCCACGCGGGCAGCAGGGCCGGCACGAGGATGTGGCGGAACACTTGCAGCGGTTTGGCGCCCAGGCACGCGGCGGCTTCTTCGACTTCACGCGGGATGTCGGCCAGCACCGGTTGCACCGTGCGCACCACGAACGGCAGCGTGACGAAGGTCAGCGCCAGGGTGATGCCGAGCGGGGTGTAGGCGATTTTGAAACCCATGTCGGCGGCGAACTGCCCGACCAGGCCGGTCGGCGTGTACAGCGCGGTCAGGGCGATACCGGCCACCGCCGTCGGCAGCGCGAACGGCAGGTCGATCATCGCGTCGATGATCTTGCGACCGGGGAAGGTGTAGCGCACCAGCACCCAGGCCAGCAGCGTGCCGATGATGCCGTTGATGATGGCCGCGTACAGCGCGGTGCCGAAGCTCAGCTTCAACGCCGCCAGCACCCGTGGCGCGGTGATGATCGTCCAGAACTGATCCCAGGTGAGTTGGGCGGCATGCACAAACATCGCCGCCAGTGGAATAAGCACAATCAGGCTGAGGTACACCAAGGTGTAGCCCAGCGTCAGCCCGAAGCCGGGTATGACGGGGGAGATACGACGCGACATAAAAGTCCTTGGTCAATAACGCATCAATGTGGGAGCAGGCACTGTGGCGAGGGGATTTATCCCCGTTGGGCGGCGAAGTGGACCCAGAAAACGGGCCTGCTGCGCAGTCCAACGGGGATAAATCCCCTCACCACAAAAGTCCGCTCCCACATGTTTCGTGCCTGGGCATAAGGCCCGTTTTGAATCAGCTTACTGCTTACTGCGCCTGGTAAATCTGGTCGAACACGCCACCGTCATTGAAGAATTTCGGTTGCGCAGTTTTCCAGCCGCCGAAGTCTTTGTCGATGGTCACCAGGTCCAGCGTCGGGAACTGCTTGGAATACTTCGCCGCGACGTCTTTGTCACGCGGACGGTAGAAGTTTTTCGCAGCGATTTCCTGACCGGCCGGGCTGTACAGATGCTTGAGGTACGCCTCGGCGATTTGCTCGTTGCCCTTCTTCTCGGCGTTCTTGTCGACCACGGCCACTGGCGGCTCGGCAAGGATCGACAGCGACGGCACGACGATGTCGAATTTGTCGGCGCCACCGTCTTCTTTCAGCGCCAGGAACGCTTCGTTTTCCCAGGCCAGCAACACGTCGCCCTGACCGTTGTTGACGAAGGTGATGGTCGAACCGCGAGCGCCGGTGTCCAGCACGGGCACGTGCTTGAACAGGGTTTGCACATATTCTTTGGCTTTGCCTTCGTCGCCGCCATTGGCTTTCAGACCATAGGCCCACGCCGCGAGGAAGTTCCATCGCGCACCGCCGGAGGTTTTCGGATTGGGTGTGATCACCGAAACGTCGTTCTTGACCAGATCGCCCCAGTCCTTGATGCCTTTCGGGTTGCCCTTGCGCACCAGAAACACGATGGTCGAGGTGTAAGGCGTGCTCGCATCCGGCAGACGTGTCTGCCAATCGGCCGGCAGGGTTTTGCCGAGTTTGGCGATTTCGTCGATGTCACCGGCCAGCGCCAAGGTCACGACGTCGGCGCGCAAACCATCAATCACCGCACGCCCCTGCTTGCCGGAACCGCCGTGGGATTGCTGGATCTTGACGTTGTCGCCAGCGTGCTCTTTCTTCCAGAAGTTGATGAATTCGGCGTTGTAGTCCTGATACAGCTCACGCGTCGGGTCGTACGAAACGTTGAGCAGCTCGTAATCCTTGGCAACCGCGGTACCAGCAAAAAGGGCACTGGCCAGCGCGGCCAAAGCGAAATGACGAATCGACGACATGGTGAAAGCTCCTGGAATTCTGTGGTGTTGGCTTTTTCTTATGAGGTGCTGGCGTTGCGGTTGCCGGTCAGCAAAATCGCAGCATGAAGCCGCGATTTTCGGGTGTTGCGAATAAGGCGTCTCAGCTCGGCTTGTGGGCCGGGTTTTG
The DNA here is from genome assembly GCF_002836905.1 of Pseudomonas sp. 43NM1. Classification (NCBI taxonomy): domain Bacteria; kingdom Pseudomonadati; phylum Pseudomonadota; class Gammaproteobacteria; order Pseudomonadales; family Pseudomonadaceae; genus Pseudomonas; species Pseudomonas sp. 43NM1. The sequence goes on from NZ_MKGS01000102.1 coordinate 21,711, forward strand.
CAGGCGGAATTTCTCTTTGCGTTCGATCTGAACCACCTGCGCGTTGTGCACGGTGATTTCCACCGCGCCGAAACGCAGGTCGCGCAATGCGCTTTGGATCTCACGCAAAATGGTTGCTTCGTCCTGGCCGTCAACGCTACGTAGGGATGCGCTCATGGTGCTGCTCCTTCGACTGAGAGGTTGCCTGGCAGTGGCGGCACTGCTTGCGGCGTGGGACCAATAGTAGATAGGCGCGGATATTCTTAAAAAGACTATTTAAGAATGTTTATATAACCAGAAAGTATTATTTGAAGGGACAAGGGCTTGCGCGGGATTTCACATTTTCGAAAGCCCCACAAAACCCCGTGGCGAGGCGGCTTGCACCCCGTTCGGCTGCGAAGCAGTCGTAAATTCTGCTAGCGCGGTGTATCAGGCATTTTGGGACGGCTTCGCCAACCGACGGGGGCAAGCCCCCTCGCCACACAAGCCCCCTCGCCACATATCAGCCAATCACCGGAGCCCGCGCCCAATCCAGTTGCTCCGCCGGCACCGGCCGGCCAAACCAGTAGCCCTGGCCGAGATCGCAATCCTGATCGAGCAGGAACCGCGCCTGTTCCATTTGCTCGATGCCCTCGGCGTGCACCTGCATGCCCATGCTTTTGGCCAGCGCGATGATCACCCGCACAATCGCGCCGTCGTCATCGTCCCACGGCAACCCGGCGACGAAACCCTGATCGATCTTGAGCTTCTGCACCGGCAAGCGCTTGAGTCGCAGCAATGATGAATACCCAGTGCCGAAATCATCGATGGCCAGCCGCACGCCCAACTCGCGCAAGCGATGCATCTGCTCCAGCGCCACTTCCGGGTCGTCCATCACCGCGCTTTCGGTGACTTCCAGTTCCAGAAACGCCGGATCCAGGCCAGTTTCGTGCAGCACGTGCGCAACCTGCTGATACAACTCACGGCGCGCAAACAACCGCGACGACACATTCACCGCGACAAACGACAGCGCCACCCCGGCGCGCTGCCATTCACACATGTGCTGGCAGGCCTGCTGCATGACCCAGGCGTCGATCTCGGAAATCAGCCCGGTCCGTTCGGCGACCGGAATAAATTCTGCTGGCGAAATCAGCCCGCGCTGCGGATGCTCCCAGCGCACCAGCGCCTCGACGCCGATCAAGCGACTGCTTTTGAGGTCATGCACCGGCTGGTAATGCACGCGCAACTCCTGCTGCTCCAGCGCGCGGCGCAGCTCAAAAGCGATTTCGACGCGTTGCTGGGCATGCGCGGTCAGCTCCTCGGTGTACAGCGCGTAGCCGTCGCGCCCGGCGCTTTTGGCTTTGAACAACGCCGAGTCGGCATTGCGCAGCAATTGCCCGGCGCTCAGGGCATCGCTGGGGAACAGGCTGATGCCGACGCTGGCATTGATGAACAGCTGATGGCCGTCGATCTCGAACGGCTCTTTCAAGCCGTCGATGATCCGTTGCGCCAATCCTGCCGCCAGCACTGGTTGCGGACAGTTTTCGGCGAGGACGGCGAATTCATCGCCACCCAATCGCGCCAATGTCACGCCCGGCGCAAACAAACCCATGAAGCGTCCGGCGACGCTTTTCAGCAACTGATCGCCGATGTTGTGGCCGAGGCTGTCGTTGATCATCTTGAAATGATCCAGATCGATCATCAGCAACGCGCAACCGCGCTTGTGCAGCTGCGCCGAGGTCAGCGCCTGCTCGATGCGATCGGAAAACAGCAGCCGGTTGGGCAAGTCGGTCAGGGGGTCGTGGTGCGCGAGGTGCGCCAGCTCATCCTCGGAGTTCTTGATTGCGCTGATGTCGGAAAACACCGCCACGTAATGACTGACGTGGCCGAGATCGTCATGAATGACCCGAATGGTCTGCCACTGCGGATAAATCTCGCCGCTTTTGCGCCGGTTCCAGATTTCGCCGCTCCACCCGCCGTTATCGCCGAGCGTGGCGAACATTTCCTGATAGAAGGCTGGCGGATGGTGGCCGGACTTGAACAGGCTGGGCTGCTGGCCGAGTACTTCGTCTCGCTGAAAACCGGTGATTTCGATGAACGCGCGATTGACGTGGACGATCAGGCCCTGGCGGTCGGTGACCAGCACGCCTTCACGGGTGCAGTCGAACACAGCAGCGGCCTGGCGCAGGCGCTCGCGGTCATCGCTGCGCTCACGCAATTTGGCGCCGATGCCCAGGCATCGGAACAATTTGGCACGCGCCAGAAAGATCAGCCCGGCGCTGAGCACCACCCAGGCGTAGCCGTTGATCAGTTGCCAGCGCAGCTGTTCGCGGGAGCTATCGAAGAAACTGTTCAATAAATAACCACTGAACTGCAGCCAGATGACTGAAAGCACCAGGTAAAGCAGCGCTGCACGCAAGGCATCGCGATATGTGGCAGACATTCGGCCGTCCATGTCCCTACAAAAAGGTTGGAATTATAGGCGAAAGAAACATCCAGCCACTCTTATCTGAAAGGGCGACTGGTTTTATCTGTGAGCTTAGTGATAATGCATCGGCTGTTTATTTATTTATCGAGGGCCCTATAGCCTATGTGGTACGAAGGTTTTCTCGGCTTGTCACCCTGGTCTCTGGTGGCAGTCACCCTGCTGATGACCCATGTCACGATTGTTGGCGTCACGGTCTATCTGCATCGTTATTCAGCCCATCGCTCCCTGGAGTTGAATGCCGGGCTGAAACATTTCTTCCGCTTCTGGCTGTGGTTGACCACGGCGCAGAACACCCGCGAGTGGACCGCTATCCACCGCAAACATCACGCCAAATGCGAAACCGTCGATGACCCGCACAGCCCGGTGATCAAGGGCCTTTCCACGGTTCTGCGCAAAGGTGCCGAGCTGTATCGCACTGAAGCGGAAAACCCGGAAACCCTGCGCATTTACGGCAAGAACTGCCCTGAAGACTGGATCGAACGCAATCTCTACAGCCGTTATCCGCTGTTGGGCGTAGCGATCATGGGCGTCATCGACCTGCTGCTGTTCGGCACCATCGGCATCACCATCTGGGCGATCCAGATGATGTGGATTCCGTTCTGGGCTGCCGGCGTGGTCAATGGCCTGGGTCATGCCATCGGCTACCGCAACTTCGAATGCCGCGACGCGGCGACCAATCTGGTGCCTTGGGGCATCCTGATCGGCGGCGAAGAACTGCATAACAACCATCACACCTACCCGAACTCGGCAAAACTGTCGGTGAAGAAGTGGGAATTCGACCTCGGCTGGGCCTGGATCAAAGTCTTCAGTTTCTTCCGACTGGCCAAGGTGCAGCGTGTTGCGCCGATTGCCCATCGGGTCGAAGGCAAGGGCAGCCTGGACATGGACACCGCCATGGCCATCCTCAACAACCGCTTCCAGATCATGGCTCAGTACCGCAAATTGGTCATCGCACCCCTGGTCAAGCAGGAGCTGGAAAAGGTCGATCACTCGGTCCGTCACCAGTTTCATCGCGCCAAGCGGCTGCTCTCGCGGGAAACCAGCTTGCTGGATGACAAGCACCATGTGCGCATCCAGAACATGCTCGAGCACAGCCAGGCGCTGAAGGTAATTTACGAGAAACGTCTGGCGCTGCAGCAGATCTGGGTCAAGACCAGCTCAAATGGTCACGACATGCTCGCCGCGATCAAGGATTGGGTGCACGAAGCGGAAGCGAGCGGGATTCAATCCCTGCGCGATTTCGCCAATCAGCTGAAAACCTACTCCCTGCGCCCCGCCGCTGTCTGACTGAAATCGCACGCAGGCCTCTACCCAGAGGCCTGCCTGTTTTTAAACAGCCTTGCCGTTACACCTTCGCTCGCTCACGCGACATTTCCGCAAAAATCATATCGCCACTACCGCCCGGCGGGAGCCTTCTCCCCAGCCGCAACGCGCGGGAACTAAGCTCAAAATCGCCTATCTCAAAGACACTTCGCCATCCTGGCGGGCTGAGACCTGTTATCAATTATTTCCCACCAACGCGTGAATCGCCTGCTGTGGCACAAGAAATAATCGATAAAAGGCCCCCGTAGTCGCCACTTTGAAACTCGAGTGGCGCACGCCTTTTTGAGATTTGTGCCGATGGTCAATAAAAACCTACAAGACTCATCCCTCCCACAGTGGCCTGAAGCCGCGCAAACCCTGATGGCGCTGATGCACGCGCAAGGCGAAGTCGCACGCCTGAGTGAACGCGAACAGTTGTTCAGCTCGCTGCTGGTCAGCGTCAACGCGGTGCTTTGGGCATTCAACTGGGAAACCCGGCAGGTGCTCTACGTCAGCCCTGCTTATGAACGGATTTTCGGCCGATCCGCCGGGCTGCTGCTGGCCGACTACAACGAATGGCGCGACAGCATTTACCCCGATGACCTGGATTACGCCGAGCGCAGCCTCGCCGAAGTGCTGGACAAGGGCGCCGTCGAAGATCGTGAATACCGGATCATCGCGGCGGATGGCCAGGTGCGCTGGCTCAGCGACAAATGCTTCATCAATCGTCAGGCAGACCCCGGGCAACCGGTGATCATCGTCGGCATCGCCGAGGACATCACCGAAAAGAAGCAGATGGAAGCCGAGCTGCAACGCCTGGCGACCACTGATGTGCTGACCCAGAGCAGCAACCGTCGACACTTCTTCGAATGCGCTCACCGCGAGTTCGAGCACGCACGACTGCAAGGCGCGCAAATGGCGTTTCTGCTGCTGGATATCGATGACTTCAAACAAGTCAACGACACCTACGGCCATCAGGGCGGCGACACCGTGCTGCAACGCATCGCCGAGAGCGGCCGCGCGGCCCTGCGTCGGGGTGACTTGTTCGGGCGAATCGGCGGCGAAGAGTTTGCCGCGGTGTTCCCCGGTTGCGCGCCGGACATGGCCATGCAAGTGGCTGAGCGCCTGCAACGGGAGATCCAGCGTTTGAGCTTCAGCCATGACGACCAGACGTTCGGCATCACCGTCAGCCAAGGCCTGACCAACCTCACCCACGACGATGACAACCTCGACAGCCTGTTCGCCCGCGCGGACGCGGCCATGTACGAAGCCAAACGCCAAGGCAAAAACCGCATCATCTCCGCGTAAGCCTAAGCACAAATCCCCATGTGGGAGCGAGCTTGCTCGCGATAGCGCACTGTCCGCCACCACCGATGCTGAATGTCAGTGCCTCATCGCGAGCAAGCTCGCTCCCACAGGTATTTGCGAACGATCGGGTGGTGAATCCAAGGCTGGCTACTTTTTGCGCAGTCGCATCAATTCCGGCAGGCCGATCTTCAGCAGCCGTGCGGTCCGGCTCTTGGCCAGTTCTTCAATGCCCTCATGCTCGGTCAACCGTGCCAGTTGCGCCGCCATGTTCATCACCAGCGCCTCGCGGGAATAAACCCCGCCACCGAGCTGATACACCGCCGCGATCAAATCGCGCAGCTCCAGCGGCAAACGCCAGCGCGCTCGCAGCGCCGAGCCATAACTCGCACCAAACTCATCCAGCGCCTCGCCCACCTCGTCCCATTCGTTCAGCTCGCCGCCCGCCTGCTTCCATTCCTGCAAACAGCGCAGCAACGCCAGATCGCCGAGGCGATGCAGCATGCCCGCGCAATAACAGCGCTCCTGATCCAGATCGAGCAAGCGCGCCAGCGTCCGGCCGTATTCGGCGGTGCGCAGCGACATCTCCCAGTAGCGTTCGGCGTAATCGGCCAACTGCGGATCGCTCAGGCGCGCGCAGCGCTTGAGCGCCAGGCCCAGAATCAGGTTCATGCTTTGCCCGGTGCCCAAGCGCTGCAGTGCTTGCGCCAAGGTCTGCACGGCGACGCCATGGTGCTGCGCGGCACTGTTGGCCGCAGCGATCAGCACCGCTGTGACTTGCGGATCATTGCGGATCTCGCTTTCCAGCCGCGTCAGGTCGAGGCCGTTGGGATTGAGGCTGCGTTTGACCGCTAATTGCACGTCAGTCATCAACGGTGCGCCGTCGGTCGATTCACGCCGGCGTTCCAGATACACCGACAACGTCATGCCCGACGCCAGCGCCGGAATCTCGCACGACACTTCCTCGCCTGCGTTCAGCAGCAAATCCTGCAGACGTTGAGTCAGGCTTTCCATGTTCAGCGGTTTGGTCAAATACGCGGTGGGCGCCAGCGGCAAGGCTTCGCGGACACTGGCGCTGTCGTTGCGATGGCTCATCAAAATAAACGGCAGCGGCGGATTGCGTTTGCGCTGGCGGACGCTGCGCAACACATTGAGGCCATCGATGCCGGGCAATTCCCAGTCAACGATTACCAGATCGTAAGGCACCTGTTCCAGCAGCTCCATGGCCTGCTGGCCATCGGCACACAAATCCAGCCGCGCGTCGCAACGCACATTCAACAGCACCTGTTTCAACAGGTCGCGCGACCAGGGATCAGCCTCGGCAATCAGCACACGCGGTACGGCGGGCAAAACCACAGCGGTCATTCGCACACTCCATTGGCAATGCGTGAACCTTAGACAATGCTGGCCATTCGATACAGCGCATTTATCCCTGATGTGTTTCAAGGACATAAAAAAAACCCGCCGAAGCGGGTTTTTTGTCGATCGGGTCACACTCGGCGATCAGAGCTCGGAGAAGCACTCTTCGATGATTGCCAGACCTTTGTCCAGTTGCTCGTCCGGCGAAGTCAGCGGCACCAGCACGCGCAGAACGTTGCCGTAAGTGCCGCACGACAGCAGGATCAGACCCTTGTCACGTGCCTTGGCGACTACCGAAGCGACCGCCGCAGCGTTCGGCTTGTGGCTGTCGCCATCAACGAACAGCTCGACCGCGATCATCGCACCCAGCGCACGGACTTCGCCGATCACCGGGTATTTCGCCTGAATGCCTTTGAGGCCAGTCACCAGACGCTCGCCGACTGCCTTGCAGCGATCCAGCAGGTGTTCTTCTTCGAACACTTCCATCACGGCCAGGGCCGCGGCGCAAGCAATCGGGCTACCGGCGTAGGTGCCGCCGAGGCCGCCCGGCGCGATGGCGTCCATGTATTCGGCTTTGCCGCAAACACCGGCCAACGGGAAACCGCCAGCGATGGATTTGGCGAACGTGGTCAGGTCGGCGGAAACGCCCATCTGTTCCATGGCGAAGAAAGTGCCGGTACGGCCAGCGCCGGTTTGCACTTCGTCAGCGATCAACAGGATGCCGTGCTGGTCGCACAATGCACGCAGACGCTTCATGAACTCTTTCGGCGCGACGTAGAAACCACCTTCGCCCTGAACCGGCTCGATGATGATTGCAGCGATATCACGCGGCTCGGCGTCGTTCTTGAAGATGCGTTCGATGCTGGCGATCGAGTCGTCGACGCTCACGCCGTGCAGCTCGTTCGGGTACAGCGCGCGGAACACGCCGCCCGGCATCAGGCCCATGCCGGCCGAGTACGGCACGACTTTGCCGGTCAGGCCCAGGGTCATCATGGTGCGACCGTGGTAAGCGCCGGTGAACGCGATCACGCCGGCACGACCAGTGGCGGCACGGGCGATTTTCACGGCGTTTTCGACGGCTTCGGAACCGGTGGTGACCAGCAGGGTTTTCTTGTCGAAATCACCTGGGACCTTGGCGTTGATTTTCTCGCACAGCTCAACGTATGGCTCGTACGCCAATACCTGGAAGCAGGTGTGGGTCAGCTTGTTCAGTTGCGCAGTCACGGCAGCAATGATTTTCGGGTGCACGTGACCGGTGTTCAGCACGGCGATACCGCCGGCGAAGTCGATGAACTCGCGACCTTCAACGTCAGTCACGGTGGCGTTCTTCGCGGACTCGGCGAAGATCGGGTGAATCTGGCCAACACCGCGTGGTACAGCGGCTTCGCGGCGTTTCATCAAAGAAGCGTTAGTCTTGCTCATAAAGTCCTCATTCGCCGCTCATCGGGCGGCGTTGTTCAAGGAAAATGCGGCGGGGAGGCAACGGCGGCAGCATGCGATGATCGACTGCCACAGCGTTCCCGGCCACAGAGAAAATACCGGTTGAAACGCAGAAAGGGTCAGCGCTCTCGTGCCCTTTCTGCTTGAAGCAAAACGCCTCGCCGAGCTTAGATGCCCAGGCAGAGGTATTTGATTTCCAGGTAATCTTCGATGCCGTACTTGGAGCCTTCACGGCCCAGGCCCGACGCCTTGATGCCGCCGAATGGCGCGATTTCGTTGGAGATCAGCCCGGTGTTGACGCCGACCATGCCATATTCCAGCGCTTCAGCGACACGGAACACACGGCCCAGGTCACGAGCATAGAAGTACGAAGCGAGGCCGAATTCGGTGTCGTTGGACATCGCGATCACTTCGGCTTCGTCTTTGAAGCGGAACAGCGGCGCCAATGGACCGAAGGTTTCTTCCTTGGCCACGGCAGCGTTTTTCGGCACGTTGGTGAGGATGGTCGGCTCGAAGAAGTTGCCTTCCATGACCTTGCCACCCGCCAGCACGGTCGCGCCTTTGCTCACGGCGTCAGCGATGTGTTCCTGAACCTTGGCCACGGCTTTTTCGTCGATCAGCGGGCCAGTGGTGGTGCCGTCTTCCAGACCGTTGCCGATCTTGAGTTTGGCCACGGCCACTTTGAGCTTCTCGGCGAACGCGTCGTACACCGAATCCTGAATGTACAGACGGTTGGCGCAGACGCAGGTCTGGCCGTTGTTGCGGTATTTGGAGATGATCGCGCCTTCGACGGCCTTGTCCAGGTCCGCGTCGTCGAACACGATGAACGGCGCGTTGCCGCCCAATTCCAGGGACACTTTCTTGATGTCCTTGGCGCATTCGGCCATCAACTGACGACCGATTTCGGTCGAGCCAGTGAACGACAATTTACGCACGATCGGGTTGCTGGTCAGCTCGCTGCCAATGTCGCCGGCGCTGCCGGAAACCACGCTGAACACACCGTTCGGGATGCCGGCACGCTGGGCCAGTTCAGCCAAAGCGAATGCGGAGAAAGGAGTTTGCGAAGCAGGCTTGAGCACCATGGTGCAACCGGCGGCCAGCGCTGGACCCGCCTTGCGGGTGATCATCGCGGCTGGGAAGTTCCACGGGGTGATTGCAGCGGTCACGCCGATTGGCTGCTTGATCACGATCAGGCGCTTGTCTGGCTGGTGGCCCGGAATCACATCACCGTAGACGCGCTTGGCTTCTTCGGCGAACCACTCGATAAAGGAAGCGGCGTAAACGATTTCGCCCTTGGCCTCGGCCAGTGGCTTGCCCTGCTCGAGGGTCATCAGGCGCGCGAGGTCGTCCTGGTTTTCGATGATCAGTTCGAACCAGCGGCGCAGCTTGTTCGCGCGGTCCTTGGCGGTCAGTGCACGCCAGGCCGGCAGCGCCTTGTTAGCGGCTTCGATGGCACGGCGGGTTTCGGCAGCGCCCATTTTCGGCACAGTGCCCAGAATTTCGCCGGTTGCCGGGTTGTTGACCTTGATCGTCTGACCGTTGTCCGCATCAACCCAAGCGCCATCAATAAAGGCTTGCTGGCGGAACAACTGGCTGTCTTTAAGCTGCATGTCGGCTTTCCTTAACAGCACCGCGACCAGCGCGGAGCAAATTATGATTGTAGAAAGGCGCCTCGTAGGCTGCCGTCAGGGAAATCATTCACCGGGCTGAAGCACATAAATAGCGCACTGATCGAATCTCGTGCGGTTCAGCACCCAGGCAAGAGCGTTTGAAATCTCGAACGAATCCTAGGATCAATGCCGATAAAGGACAATAGGCCGTTCGAAAAAAAGAACGAAAACGGCGCATTTGCCGTTTTTTTCTGATCAACGTAGCAAACGGGTGTTACAGGTTAAAAAAACACAGGCTATTCAGCAGCATGGACGCCCGCAGTGCATATGAGTATCATGGCGCCCGCTTGCACCAGTAGCTCAGCTGGATAGAGTACTGCCCTCCGAAGGCAGTGGTCGTGGGTTCGAATCCCGCCTGGTGCACCATATAGAAGAAACGAGAAAGCCTCAGGCCGTTAGGGACTGGGGCTTTTTTGTGGGTGCTCGTTAATAAGCAATTCGTAACACAGTGCAGCGCCGAGAGCCGCATTCGGTGTGGCTTTATTCAGTTAACATCGCCGGCTATTACTTGCTCGAGGAACGAGCTTGCCAGCATTCCACGTGGACTCCATCCAACATTGGAAACCTTTCGGCCATGACGGGATATCGTATGACTTGGGCCATTTAGACAGCCACGAAGTCACTTTCCGGAAGGATGAAGCCAGGGAAGCAATCCGCTTCGTCGTCACCTATGGCTTGCACTGTTTCACTAAAGACAACACCGAGCACAATATTCCACTGATGTACGCAGACGGCCGTGAAAGTCAGTTTATTTGCCTTGAGCGCTACGAAGCCTCTAAGAAACTGCGGGGTTTTCTGGAAAAACTCGCCAGCGCTACGGTCTATCTGACGCAAGGCGAAAGTTTTTTCACACTGGATGTGATGAACAACGCCAGCGGCGAGATTGAGCCGTTCAAGATCTGCATGGCCATCTTCCGGGAAAACCGCGTATTGCGAATCCATGTGACCAGCGCGTTCTTTGTACGATTGGGCGAAGGTTCGCCTGGAGTGCGGGTCAAAAAGAAGGGATTCAGCATTTTCAAGGTGGCTGCAGACACTCAAGCAAAGCCGAAGGGCCAGTGTCCGAAAGAAGTCCGGAACCGGCATGCAAAATAAAAACCGACAGTCCAGAAACGGCGAATCCCTCTCGAGGAGGGATTCTCAGCCGTCGAAAACACATGGATTTCGACGGGGCAGGTCGTTCTCGCGTCGCGCTCGGCGAACTGGTTTCCCAGTAACGGGGTGCGATCCTTTCGGATCCCTGTAACCACCCTGCGGTACACGACTAAGTCGCCGGCCAATGGTAGAGAAACCACAGTGACTATGTCAACCAAGCCGAATAGTCGGCCGAAGCCGTTGACCGAATCCCTTTCCGGGAAGCGACGCTACGATGCTCAAAAAGCCCTGACTTGCCAACCGTGGATTCCCCGAACCTGATAAAAAACCGCCTAAGCGGTTTTTTTATCATTCAGTCGTCCAATCAAACTCGTCATATTCCTCATCATCTTCATCCCCCTCCTCCAACACCTCTTCCTCAACGGCATCTTCCTCGGGAACGCTTCCTTCCTGCTTGTTCAGCAGAAACTCCTTGCGACTCTCAATTATCCCCCGCCTCAACTCTTCCCCTTTCTTCGGGCAGTTGAGCATTTGGGCGATGCGATCGATTTTTTTCGCCACGGCTTCCTCCAACGCATCGGCTATGCCCCGATAGTGCGCGCTTTCGGGGCTTGATGCCAAATGGCTGGAGGGGCCGGGCCTCAGTTTTTCTTCAGGGCTTTGAGTCTGGCGGTGAGGTTTTCGTCCGGGAAACGCTGGTGCAATGTCTTCAACAGCTCATCGGCAGCCTGGGTTTGACCCGCGTTTTGCAGGCGAATCACTTCACGCAGTTGCTCGTCGAGCGGCTTCAGCGGCGCAGTCGCACGTTTGCTGACTTTGGCCTCGTCAGCCATGGGCGCGCTGAGCGATTCACTTTGCGCAGGCGCGGCGAGTTCGGCCATTGGCGCAGCGGGGGCCGGCGCGGCGATGGAGCGTGCGACGGGCGCTGGAGCCTCTTTCCTGGCCGAAAACGATGAGGTTTGCGGCGCGGGAGCAGCGTCGTACTGCAGTTCTTGCTCCGGTGTGCGCTGCACCAATGTGACCATCAACGCCACGCCGACGAGGCTGGCAAACGCCACTTGCCAACGGGGTTTCTGGCAGGCCTGGACCCAGCGCTGCCACAGACTTTGTTTCTGTGGCGGGACTTCGCGATGGGCGGTAGCAAGGATGAAAGCATCCAGATGCGACGGCGGTTCGCCAGTCGTGTGTTGGCGAAAGTGCTCGATCACAGGATCGTCTTTAGGGGAGCGGGCGTCAGTCATGTCAGTACCTCCTCGGCCAGCAGCCGACGCAGTTTTTGCTGGGCGTAGCGCAAGCGGCTTTTGACGGTTTCCAGCGGTGTTTCGGTGAGGGTGGCGATTTGCGGCAGGTCGAGGTCGCCGTGGGCGCGCAGCAGGAACACTTCGCGCTGGTCGGCGGGCAAGGTTTGCAGGGCGGTTTCGAGGCGCTGGGTGTCGCGGCTCAGGCTCAGCAGTTGTTCGGGGTCGGTGGCGGTGTCGATCACGGCGTGGGCCTGTTCGTCGTAGCTGTCGTGCAAAGGGTTGTGGATGCCATGTTTGCGCCAGTGATCGATCAATCGGTTGCGGGCAATCTGGTAAAGCCATGTACGAAAGTTCGCCCGGCCTTGTGGCTGACTGGTACTGCGGATCAGGCTCAGCCAGGTGTCCTGGTAAACCTCTTCGGCCAGTTCGGCTTTGCCGCTGAGGCCGAGGAGGAATCGATAAAGTCCCTGGCGATGGCGCGCGTACAAGGTTTCGAACGCCGGGCCGTCGCCGCTGCGATAACGCGCCAGCAGCGATTCGTCGCTGCTGGCGGAAGTGCTCAATTCAGGAGCGGTCATTTCGCTGAGGTTCCTTTCACTCGATGCGGGTGGCGTTGGCGTTGGCGGATGCGGCCGACGCCGTGGACGTGCGCAGGCTCTGCGCCAACTCGACCAATTGCACAAACTCGGCGCGCAGGCCAAAGCGATCATCGCCGCGAGCGCCACGGGCCAGGGCCTCGGTGTCTTTGAGGGTGAAATCGCCGGTGTAGCGACCGTCCTTCAATTGCTGGGAAAACGCCGCCACGGCCGCCGCGAAGCGCAGGTCATCACTGGCGGGCGCTGAGCTAGAGGTAATCGGCCGCTCGATCAAGCGACTTTTCCCACCGTCTGGCAACTGATATCGCACGCGCAACATGGCCATTTCCTCGGATTTCCCGGCAACAGCGGCTGCAGAATTGCCATAACGCAGCGGCTCCAACCACCCTTTCTCGCCCGCAGGAACAATTTCATACAACGCCGTCACCGTATGCCCTGCACCAATTTCACCGGCATCGACCTTGTCATTACTAAAATCCTCACGCTTCAACGCGCGATTTTCATAGCCCAACAGGCGATATTCGCTGACCTGGGCCGGGTTGAACTCGACTTGCAGCTTGACGTTTTTTGCCACCACGTCGAGGGTCGAGCCGAGTTGGTCCACCAATACTTTGCGCGCTTCGCGCAGGTTGTCGATGTAGGCGTAATTGCCGTCGCCGGCATCGGCCAGTTGTTCCATCAGGTGTTCATTGTAGTTATCCACACCAAAACCCAGGGTGGTCAGGGAAACACCAGTCTTGCGTTTATCCACAGCCATTTGCTTGAGGCTGTCGAAGTCGCTGATGCCGACGTTGAAGTCGCCGTCAGTGGCCAGCAGGATGCGGTTGATGCCTTTGGGGATAAAGGCCTGTTGCGCCATCTGATACGCGAGCTCGATGCCTGACGCGCCAGCGGTTGAGCCACCGGCGGTTAATTGGTCGATGGCTGTACGAATTTTCGCTTTGTCGCGTCCGGAAGTCGGTTCGAGGACAACGCGCGATTCGCCGGCATACACCACTAGCGACACCCGATCTTGTTCGCGCAGTTGATCGACGAGCAATTTCAGCGTGCTTTTGACCATCGGCAGGCCTTCGCGGCGGTCCATCGAACCGGACACATCGACCAGAAACACCAGGTTGGCCGGCGCCAGTTCGGCGACCGCGCGGTCCGAAGCCTTGATGCCGATGCGCAGCAACCGCGTGTGCGGGTTCCACGGCGACGGCGCCAGTTCGGTGGTCACGCCGAACGGCGAGCCATCGGTGGGCAAGGCGTAATCGTAGGGAAAGTAATTGACCATTTCCTCCAGGCGCACCGCGCCGTCGGGCGGCAGGCGTCCCTGATTGAGCAAGCGGCGCACGTTGGCGTAGGCGCCGGTATCGACGTCGGCGCTGAAGGTCGACACCGGATTTTCGGCGACGCTGTGAATCGGGTTATCGGCCAGCGCTTGATATTGCTCGCGTTGCTCATCGCGATAGCCCGGCGCAGCAGGCTCGGGCGCATACGTCGCCATCGGCGCCGCGCGCACGCTGCGTTTGGCCACGCTGACATCCGCCATCACCGCCTCATGCTGCACCGCCGGTTGAGTTTTCGACTCAGCCTGCGCCGGTAACGGTGACGGCGGCGCAACGACCGCCGAATCAGGTTTGGAAGAAACACCGCAACCGGCAACGGCCAGCAGCAAACCGATGGCGAAACCGTGGGTGGCCGGGCGCAGGAAGTGCAGAGGGAGGGACATGGTGGGCTGACCTCAGGAGGAAATTGATCCATTCATCCTCTGAGACGGAGCGCCCGACCGGTTCGGGTTAAAGCGCTGAAAAAGAATTTCAACGCCGGCCATAGGCGACGCGAGCTAAAACAGCGTGAACGGCACATTCGCCACCAGGCGAAACTCGTCATAGCTGCCGTCAATCTGCCCGCCACTCTCTCGATGGTTGTAGACGATGCTGCGCAGCACCGCGTTTTTCAGCGCGCCGGATTGCACCACGTAAGCCAGCATCAGACCGTTTTCGTTGTGTTTGGCGCCGTCGAGTCCGCGCACGTTGTAGCCGGTGTTGCGGCCGTCGCGGTCGCCGTTGTAATGGCTGCCGTCGATGCCCCAGCCCTTGGCGTGCCAGAGGCTGGCGGTCAGTCCCGGGATGCCATACGCGGCGAAGTCGAGGTCGTAGCGCAGCTGCCAGGATTTTTCGTTCGGGCCGTTGTAGTCGGAGTACAGCGAGTTAGCCATGTAGTTGCCGGTGGATTCCCAGACATAGTCGAAGTATTCGTCGCCGAACACCTGCTGCCACGCGGCGGTCAAGCCATGCGCGCCGTGGGACGCAGTGACGGCGAGGCTGTAGGCGTCGTTGTCGATGAAACCCAGGTGCTGTTCGCCCTGATCGCGGGTGCGGTAATAGTTGAGGCTGGTCTTCAGCGCCAAGTGCGCGCGGTCGCCTGCCAGGTGAGTCGCGCCCAGATAATATTGCTGCCACATGTCTTCGAACCGCGAACCGTAAGCGCTCACTGTCAGGCCGTAGGGTGACTTCGCGGTGGCGCCCAGGTAACTGATGCGCGAGCCGCTGTAGGCGCGGTTACCGAAGGTGGTGGTCAGCCGTTCGCTGCCGGTGCCGGTGCGCGGGATGGCGCGCTCGAAGCTGCCTGCCTGCAGCGCCAGCCAGTCGAGTTCGTTGCTGTTCAGCGCGATGCCCTGAAACGTCGAGGGCAAGGCGCGGTTGTCTTTGTAGCGCAGCACCGGATTCTCGGTGAGCATCCGCCCGGCCTTCAATTCGGTGCTCGACACCCGCAACCGCAGATCGCCGACGCCCAAGCGGCTCCAGGTCGGCACGGCGTCGCCATCGCTGTCGACCAGCACGCGGTCCCCGCCGTTGGCCACCGCGCCGTGGCCGCGCTCGAGGGTCACGGCGCTGAACAGCGAGGCATCGACGCCAAATCCGACCAGGCCTTGGGTGTAACCGGAGCTGTAATTGAGCATGCCGGTTTGCACCCACGTGTCGCGCTCGCGTGTCGGTTGGGCGACGCCGTGCTTTTTGATCACCAGATGCGTGCTGCGCTGCGTGTGTTGATTGGAATAATAGTGACGCAGGTTCAGGCCCAGATGGCTGCCGTCGATAAAACCCGGCGCCTGATCCTGAGGCGCCACCGGTTCAGCGGCCCAGCCTGGCTGAACGACGGCCAGCAGCAGGGGCAACGTGCGAAAGAAATGTGCGTGCATGAAAAAACGCCTGTAAAGAAATCCCGCGCCGCTCACGCACCTGGCGTTCGAGCGGTCGCGATTCAGAAGGGATCAGCTTGTGAGGAATCAGCCAAAGAGCGATCAGCGGGACGGCGCAGTCGGCCAGTGCTTGATCGGCCCGCGCCAGTCTTCGTAAGCCTTGGCGCATTGCAGCAACCATTGATCGGCGAAGCGCGGCGCGATCATTTGCAGGCCGATCGGCATGCCTTGGTCGGTGAATCCGCAATTGATCGACAACGCCGGTTGCTCGCCCATGTTCCACGGCAAGGTGAACACGATGTGCTCGAACGGCTGACGCGGATCGTTGCTCGGCGACGGCCAGTGCGCGGGGAAGCTGCTGACCTGATTGGTCGGCGACAGCACCAGGTCCAGATCGCCGAACAACCGTGCGCAGCGGCGGCGGATTTCGAAGGTCTGATTGAAGCCTTCGACCGCTTGCACCGCGCTCATCGTCGCTGCCGGCGCCGCCCAGTCTTTGATGTACGGCAAGACCCGTTCCCGTTGCGCCGCGCTCAGAGTTTGCAGTTGTGACAACTGCCGAGCGCGCCAGAAATCGTCGAGACCGTCGAGCAGTTGGCGATCCATCAACGGCCCGATCAAACGCACCTCGGCGCCATGTTCCGCGAACAACTGCGCGGCATTGCGCACGGCGTCGCACACCTGCGCTTCGGGCTGAAGGCCGCAGCCGGGGTCGAGCATCAAGCCGATTTTCAAGCCTTTGAACGATGGCGTTGCCTGGCTCCAGTCCAGTGCCTGCGGCGGCAGGCTGGTGGCGTCGCGCGCATCCGCCTGCGCCAGAAAACGCATCATCAACGCGCAATCATCGACGGTGCGGGTCATCGGCCCGGCGCAGCGTCCGGTGTAATACGGGTCGATGGGAATTCGCCCAAGGCTCGGTTTGAATCCGACCAAACCGCACCAGCCTGCCGGCAGGCGGACCGAACCGCCGATGTCCGTGCCGACGTGCAACGGACCGTAACCAGCGGCTGCGGCGGCGGCTGCACCGGCACTCGAACCGCCGGGGTTTTGCTCAAGATCCCAGGGATTGCGGGTGATCCCGTGAAAACTCGAAAGCCCCGACGACAGCATGCCGAAGTCCGGCACCGTGGTTTTGCCGAGAATAATCGCCCCCGCCTCACGCAAGCGCGCGGCGGGCGGCGCATCTGCGGTTGCCGCGACCAGCGCGGTGGCGGCGCTGCCCTGAGGAATGCAATCGCCGACGGTGGCGATCAATTCCTTAAGTGTCACCGGCACGCCGTCCAGCGCTCCGTTTGGCGAGCCTCTGCTCCAGCGCTCGCTGGATGCGCGCGCCTGCTCAAGTACGCGCTGCGGATCAAACGCATAAAGTGCCGCGATACTCGGCTCCCAGCGCTCAATGTGCGCCAGCAGGTGGTCGTAATATTCCAGCGGCGACAACGTGCGGCTGGCATACATCGCCAACAGTTGCGCGGCGGACAAATCCTGTAAATCGCTCATCGAATAGCCATCCTTGCCAAACTTTTTTTGCGCTTCTGCGACGTGCTTGCCTTAGCGCTCCGCCAGCAACGCCTGGCCGTTATCGGCAGATTGCCGTCCGCCAAAAAACCCGGCGCACGCGACGCCGACCGCGCCCATCACCACGCAATACGCCACGCACACCCACGGGCTCCACGGCATCAGCGCGATCAACAGCAACGGCGTGGTGCTCGCCCACAACGCGTAGGCAATATTGTAGGTAAAGGAAATGCCCGACACGCGGATGTGCGCCGGAAACAGGCTGACCATCACCGACGGCACCGCGCCGACCACCCCGCAGCTCAAGCCAGCCAGCGCATACGCCAGGCCCAGCCACGCACCGCCGCTGATCAGGCAGGCATAAAGCAGGGCGATGCCGATCGGCAACAGCACGCTGTAGAGCATGACCGTGCGCCAGGCGCCGATACGGTCGACGATCAGCCCGGCCAGCACGCAGCCAATGTTGAGGAAAACGATGCCCAGGCTGCTCAGCGCGAAGGTATGGCTGGGGCTCATGCCGAAGCTTTTTTGCATGACCGTCGGGGTGATTACCACCAGCACCACCACCGCAGACGTCAGCACGCAAGTGAGGATCATCGCCGGCAGCAGCATGTGCCGGTGCTCGCGCAACACCGTGCGCAACGGCAACTCGGCGTCCGCCTCGCGGCGAGCCTGCAGGGCCATGAACACCGGTGTTTCACTGAGCCAGCGGCGCAACCAGACGCCGATCACACCAAACACACCGCCCAGCAGAAACGGCAGGCGCCAGGCGTAGTCGAGGATTTCCGCGGCGGTGAACACTTGCGCCAACAGGGTCGCGGTCAACGCGCCGAGCAGATAACCAAACGTCAGCCCGGCCTGCAAAAACCCCAGCGCATAACCACGATGACCGGCAGGCGCGTGCTCGGCGACGAACACCCACGCGCTCGGCACTTCGCCGCCGACCGCCGCGCCTTGCAGCACGCGCAGCAACAGCAGCAGCAACGGTGCGAAATAACCGATCTGTTCGTAGGTCGGCATGATGCCGATCAACAGGCACGGCAGCGCCATCATCAGAATGCTCAGGCTGAACACGCGTTTGCGGCCCAACTGATCGGCGAAGTGCGCCATCAGGATGCCGCCCAGCGGACGCGCCAGGTAACCGGTGACGAAGATGCCGAAGCTTTGCAGCAAGCGCAGCCATTCGGGCATTTCCGGCGGGAAAAACAGTTGGCTGAGGGTCAGCGCAAAAAACACGAAAATGATGAAGTCGTAGATTTCCAGCGCGCCGCCGAGGGCCGCAAGCCCGAGGGTCTTGTAGTCAGCCTTGGAAAACTGATGGGCTCGCGAATCAGTAAGGGCAGTCATGGGCAAACTCTGAACAGTCTATAGAGGACGACGCCCGGCAATTTCAGCAATCGCTCAAGCCGGTTCACGGGTGCGTCGTCGGATCAATTTCAGCAGCGCGATATGGTCTACACAAAAGCCTGTGCGGACAACCGGCCTGTGCCTCTGTGTTGCTTTTTAGCTGGAATCTGTACATTGAGTTTTCCTCGGTTTAAACAATAATCAGGGCCTCCCAACTCCCTGAATATTTGGCCAATCATGGAAGAAATAGCACGTAACTTCGCCGATTTTGATCATCCTGATACAGAATCCATCGCCATCATCCGGGGCCGCGTCCTACAGGCTTTGCAGCATTATTTGCTGGATCGTGATTTCAAACAGCTGATGCCGATTCTGATGTCGCCGATCACTGATCCACTGAACCACGCGGTGTATCCCGCCGAGATCCAGTACGAAGAGCGGCGGCTGAAACTGACCGCGAGCATGATCTTCCATAAACAGTTGGCACTGACCGCCAAGGGCCACGACAAGATCTTCATCGTCGCGCCGAACATTCGCCTGGAAAAGGCCGAAATCAAGGATTCCGAGAACCACTTGCTGGAGTTCTCGCAGTTCGATTTCGAGATTCGCGACGGCGACATGCATCAGGTCATGGCGCTGATCGAAGGCCTGATCAAGCACGTGTTCAGCGAGGTCAATCAGCATTGCGCCGCCGAACTCGTGCAGCTCAACCGCCAACTGCCGCATTTCACCAGCGCGTTCCCGATCTACAGTTCCGACGAGTTGCGCGCCGAGCACGGCGACGACTTCGAAAAGATCATGTCGGCCAGCGCGCAAACGCCGTTTTTCGTCACCAACTACCGTCGCGAATTCTACGACCGGGAAACCCCGGGCAAGCGCGGCGCGTACAACAACTATGACCTGATTTACCCGGATGGCTACGGCGAGGCGCTGTCCGGTGCGGAGCGCGAGTTCGAATACGAGCAGATCGTCTACCGCATGAACGAGCTGTCGATGGACCTGCAACCGTTCGCCAATTACCTGGAAGTCGCGCGGCGCGGCTTGCTGCACCCGAGCGCCGGCGGCGGTCTGGGGATCGAACGCCTGCTCAAGTTCATCTGCGGCAAGCGACGCATCCGCGACGTCGCGCTGTTCGATCGCACCGTTGGCACCAGCTTCCTGTTCTGACCAAGGACCTGTCTTGCGACGCCTGCCCCGCTGGTCGCGGCGGCCGGCGTTGCCATGGAGAAACACAATGCCTGCACTGCGTATTCACTGGTGTTCGCCGCTCGACAGCGGCCAGCAAAAGGCTTCGGAAAAATACGACACCGGCGCGCTGGATTTTGCCGGCATCGTCGACTTTGCCCAAGAGGCCGACGAGCTGGGAATCGACTCGTTGCTGATGGGGATCAGCTATCACATGCCCGATCCGCTGCCGATGATCGGCGCGCTGGTTCGCGAGACCGAACGGGTCAAGTTCATCCTCGCGTACCGTCCCGGCCTGGTGCCGCCGACTCTGTTCACGCAAATCGTCAACACCGTGTCGTGGATGTCCGACAAGCGCATTTCACTGAATCTGGTGGCCGGGATTTCACCGGACGAACAGGCGTATTACGGCGACTTCGTGGCGCACGACGGGCGCTATGAGCGCACCGGCGAATTCCTCGACATCCTGCATCGGTTCTGGAGCGGTGAATCACCGCTGACCTACCACGGCAAGCATTACCGCATCGAAAAAGCCCAGCTCGGCTTGCCTTTCAAGGACGCCGAGCGCCCGCGCATCTACCTCAGCGGCGCGTCCGACATCGCCCAACAAATTGCGATGAAACACAGCGATTGCTGGCTGCGTTATGGCGACACCCCGCAAGGCATCGCCGAGGCCAGCCGCACCGTGCTGGAATCGGGCTGCTCAGTGGGGATTCGCATGCACGTGCTCGCTCGCGAAACCCGCGCCGAAGCCTTGGCCGCCGTCGAAAGCATGATGGAAAACCCGGACGAGCAGCACCGCGAATGGGTTCGCCAATTCGTCGGGCGTTGCGACTCGGAAGCGGTGAAAACTTCGTTCCGCCTGGCCGACAAGGCTGAACACGACTGGCTGTCGCCGATGCTCTGGTCCGGCGCTGTGGCGTACCGTGGCGGTCCGGCGTTGTGCGTGGTCGGCAGCTATCAGGAGGTCGCCGAATACCTGTTCGAGTACAAAAAAGTCGGCGTCAGCGAATTCATCTTCTCCGGTTGGCCGACCCGCGACGAGATGCGCCGCTTCTGCACGTACGTGCTGCCTTACCTGCGCGAACTGGAAACCGTCTGGGATCGCGATCATGCGTGAAACCGGCCTCGACGCACGACACAGCGCCGTTCGCTGGTTCGGCGCCGGGCTGCTGTGTGCGCTGCTGGCCGAGCAAACGGTGCTGTTCGCCGTGCCACTGATGATCTATCAACTGACCGGCAACGTGCGCTATTCCGGCGTCGCGTTTGCGCTTGAGTGGCTGCCGGCGCTGATCGCTTATCCATTTGCCGGGCTGCTGGCTGATCGCTTCGGCGGTCGCCTGCTGTTTCGCAGCGCCAACACCGCGCGCGCCTTGAGCCTGGCGCTGACGTTGGGGATTTGCTGGTACCAGCCGCACTGGATGGTCTGGGCGCTGATCGGCAATGGCATTGTCCTGTCGGTGTTGATGGCGCCGGTGCGCATGGCGGTGGAGAAAAGCGTGCCGCTGATCGCCGGACCGCAGCGTCTGGCGCACTGCCAGTCGCTGGTGCAAAACATGGAGCTGCTGGCCATGGCACTCGGTCCCGCGCTGGCCGCCGGGCTGGCCATGTACGCCGACAAACGCTGGTTGCTCGGTCTGGCGGCGGTGGCATTGTTCGCCGCTTCGATGTTCTGGAAAGGCTTGCCTACCGCCCGAACCGCCAACCACCCGACCAGCATTTTCAAGGATCTGGCCCTCGGCTGGCGCCTGCTGCTCGGCAACCCACCGGTGGTTTCCCTGGCCGCGCTCAACTTCACCATCAACCTCGCGTTTGCCGCTGTGCTCAGCGCCAACGCGTTTGTCATCAGCGGTGTTTTCAGCGCTGCCGACGGTGTGTTCGGGCTGATGAATGCCGGCGCTGGCGCCCTCGGTCTGCTGAATTTTGTGCTGGTGCCAAGGCTGCTGGCGCGGATGTCGATCTATCGCCTCGGCGCACTGGGTTTTGCCTTGTTGTGCCTGGGTTTGATCTGCATGGGCGTGGCCGGTGGCGTGCTGCTGTATGCCCTGAGTTTTCTCTTGGCGATGGCCGGTTGCGCATTGTTCAACGTGTTCAACCGCACGCAGCGAATCAAGGCGATTGGCACCGCGCATTTGGGCAAAGTCATGGGCCCGTTCTATCTGGTCAACCTGCTTTCGTACCCGCTCGGCGGCCTGCTCACCGCCACTGTCGGCCACGTCTACGGCGTGCAAGTGCTGATTCTGGTGCTCGCGCTGGTGCTGACGGTGCCCGGCACGCTGCTGTTCATTCTTACCACTCGGCGTTTTCGTCTTGCCCTGGATGGTCCGTCACTCGCCATGGAGGCTTCCCAATGAAAACCTTGCCGCACTGCCTGATCGCCACCGTCGAATCCGACTCGCACATGTGGAACCTGGTGTACCTGCAACTGTGGCTGGCCGAACACGGTTTCAGCGTGAAAAACCTCGGCAGTTGCACGCCGGTAGACGCCGTGCTGGCCGCGCTGCAACAGCGGCGCACGCAATTGCTGGTGGTCAGCAGCGTCAATGGCCACGGCTATTCCCAGGGTCTGGAACTGATCCGCCAAGTGCGCCGATTGCACCCGCACCTGCCCTGCGTGATCGGCGGCAAATTGACCACCTCCGAGGACGAAACCCTCGCGATCCGGCAACCCCTGATCGACGCCGGTTACCAGCAAGTATTCGTCGGCGCCGATGCCATTCAAGCGTTCAGCGCTTACCTGGGCACGTTGCACAGCCAGCACGACGCCGAACCCGCGCCTGCCAACAGCGTGCCGTCCTGGGGCTGAGCCCGGCCACGCCTGTTCTTCTCATTCAAAGGATCACTACGATGCACATCGTTATCGTCAACCGCTGGCCGCGCTTTCGTGACGAGCGCCGCTGGGACAATGAACTGACGCGCTACGAAGATTTCTTCGACCATCAGCAGCACCAGATCAGCTACGTGGTCGATGCGCCGGGTGCCGAAGGCGTGCTTGCCCCGGCGCAGCAGATTGCCCATCAAGTGCAGGTCGGCGACGTCAATCAATACGAGCAGTTGCTCGCGGCGGTGGAAGAAGTCATCGCGCATGTCGGCCCGGTCGATCAACTGATCGCGCTGTCGGAATTCACCCTGGAAATCGCCGCCCACGTGCGCCAGACCCTGAACATTCCGGGGCACGGCCCGGACGAAGTGGCGGTGTACCGCGACAAGGCGCGCATGAAAGAAATCCTCCAGGCCAAAGGCCTGCGCGTGCCGCCCTTTGCCCGTTGCCAGTCCGTGGAGCAGGCTCTGCACTTCGCTCGCGAGATCGGTTTTCCGCTGATCGTCAAACCTGTGGACGGCGCCGCCAGCATGGGCGTCGAGAAGGTTGAGGACGAGCCGGCGCTGCGTAATCTGCTGAATGACATCGAGCTGTCGCGCTATGAAATCGAAGGTTTCATGCACGGCCAGACGTATCACATCGACGGTTTTGCCGACGTCGACGGCAGCGTGCCGTTCCAGGTGGTTTCGCGTTACATCAACAGCTGTCTGGACTTCGCCAAGGCCCAGCCGCTGGGTTCGGTGATTGTGCAGAAATCGGCGCTGCGCACGCGCATCGAAGCGTTCAGCAAACAGATCCTGCAAGCGCTGAACCTGCGCTGCACCGCGTTTCATCTGGAGATATTCGTCGAGCCGGACGACTCGCTGGTGTTCCTCGAAATCGGCGCGCGGGTCGGTGGCAGCGAAGTGCCGCACCTGATCAACAAGGTCTTCGGCGTCAACTTGTACGAGCACTGGCTGCGACGTCTGGCCGGCGAGCAAGTGCCGGTGCCGGCCGTCAGCCACGACCCGAGCGGCGGCTGGTTGGTGATTCCGAAACCGGCGCGCTTGCCGTGCCGGGTGCTGCGCGCCGATTCATTGCGCGCCGAGTTGCCCAACCTCTGGCGCGAATTGTTGCCCGAGCCAGGGCAGATTCTTGAGGCCGGCGGCAGCTATGACGCGCTGCACAGCGGCCGCTTCATTTTTGTCGGCGGCAGCGAAGTTGCCACTGAAAACGATATCCGCCACGCCACCCAGACCTTCCAATTCCAGGCCGAACCGCTATGAACTCCACCACGTCGCAGCCCTTCAACGACGAGTCGTTGCTCGGTCAGCTCAATCGCTATTTCTGCGCCGATGAACGCCGCGCAGTCGCCACGCTGGGTGAGCGGCTGACCGACGCCGCCGGTGGCCTCGACGGGCTGACCCGCTACAAATTGATGGTCGCTTACGGCGGCGGCAAAGACAGTTCCTACACCGTCGCCATGCTCCGCGCCGCGCAATTGCACTTGGCGGTGCTGCATGGCCGCACGTTCCAGTTGCGCATCGCCAACATGCGCCATGCCGGCGTGCCGGATGCGGTGATGGCCAACATTGACCGGGTCTACCGCGCGCTGCATCTGTTCGACGATCCACGGGTGGAAATGCTCGTGGTCGATCACCGGCAGATCCGCCCGTTCGAGCGGCATTTGCCGTTCCCGGACGACGTCCAAGCCATGAACCGCTTCGACGTGTTGATGAACGGCCACCGCACCGCTGGCGATGGCCGGCCGACCTTCTGCAACAGCTGCAACCTCGCGGTGGCGGATTTCTACGGCCGGGCCGCGTGGTGGCAGGGCGGCGTCAACGCGGTGGTCACGGGCGATTCGCGCAAGGAACAAAAGCACTATTTCACCTGGATCATGCGTTTGGCCCAGCGTTTGGGGCTGAACGTCGATGAATGCCGGCGTCAGGGTTTTCGCGGTTTGCTGCAAGCGCTGGATGGCGTGGCGCAGGTGTATTTCGTCGAACTGTTCGGCGAAGGTTTTGACCACCAGCGTGACGAGCGCCGTGTGGCTTGCGGTGATGACCAGGCGGATCCGGCGTTTATCAGCATCTACGATCTGGTCAGCTACAAGGTTGAGGATCATTGGGAACTGATCACCGAATTCCTCGATTTCCGCTTCGAAGAACTGGCGTTCAGCTTCACCGAATCTGACTGCGCCAACCCGATGTTGATGGCGCACTTTCGCGGCCTCAAAGCGCAATACGTGCAGGGTCGCAGCTACAACCAGGGCATTGCTGAATACCTGGAACTGGCGCAAGCGCTGATGCGCAAGAAAGAAATGCCGCAGCGCCTGATCGACTTGGCGATGGCCGCGTACGCCGATGCCGAGGGCATGCAGGCACGGCGCACGCTCGCGACGAATTTCGCCGAGCAGGCTTTCGGGCTCGATGAAGCGCAACTGGTGTGCATGCAATTCGCGCCGTTCGTTGACCGCGGTCGCGAACTCTCAAGTTTCCTCGGGCTCTGCCATCCGCAGCGTTTGCCTGAACTCGACGCCTTGCATCAGTTGCTCGGCGGTGAACGCGAGGATGCGGCGCTGAGCCAGTGGCTGACTCAAGTCAGCGGCCTGCCGTTGCCGGCGTTGCGCAGTTTGTACGCGCACCAGCGCATCGACTTCGACAGCGACGCGACGTTGATCGCACGGGTTCGCGCCGGTGATCCGCACAAGGGCCGCATCAGCCGTTATGACCCGGCGACCGGCGAAACCGTGGTCGAACTGGTTTCGGGACGCTGAAGGCATGAGTGCTTTTCAGGGCGGCCATTTTCAACAATTCATCGAGCGCGCCCGCGCCCGCGACGAGCTGGTGGTGCAACCGCGCATGGGTTTCGGCGCGCTGACGCAAATGCGCGCGGGGCTGGAGCGAGTTGCCGCCCTGCCCTGCGCGGCCATCGGCACCATCACCCTCGACAGCTACACGCGCGTCGGCGACTACCAAAGCGCGCTGCAATGCCTCAACAGTTCGAGCCCGATGAACGGCTTTCCGATCATCAGCCACCCGGTCGAAGCCGTGCGCGGCATGCTTGATGGCGTGTACGGCGCGCAGTTTCCGATTCAGATCCGCCACGGTACGGCCAAGCCGCAGAACGTCTTTCAGCGCTTGGCGGCGTTGGGTCTGGATGCCACGGAAGGCGGGCCGGTGTCGTATTGCATGCCTTACAGCCGTTTGCCGCTGGCCGAGGCGGTCAGTGCCTGGGCGCAGAGTTGCCAGGTGCTGGCCGCCGCCACCGAGCACCCGCATATCGAGAGTTTCGGCGGCTGCCTGTTGGGGCAGTTGTGCCCGCCGTCGATGCTGATCGCCATGACCTTGCTCGAAGCGCTGTTTTTCCGTCAGCACGGCGTGCGCGGGGTGTCGCTGAGTTACGCCCAAGGCACCTCGATGGCCCAGGATTTCGGCGCGCTGCAAGCGTTGCGTGAATTGGCTGGGGAGTATCTCGCCGGCGACCACTGGCATGTCGTGGTGTATTCCTACATGGGCGTATTCCCGACCACGGCGCACGGCGCTCGTCGGCTGATTTGCGACAGTGCGCGCCTGACCCGCGCCGCCGGTTGCGAGCGGCTGATCGTCAAGACCGTCGCCGAATCGCGGCAAATCCCTTCGGTTGACGACAACCTCGATGCCTTGCGCATGACCGCCGACGTCGCCGCCGGTGAGCTCACGCCGATTGATCCGGCGAGCGCCGTGTATTACGAGGAAATCGTCTTCGAAGCCCGGCGCCTGATCGAAACCGTGCTCAACCTGCACGTCGACATCGGCGTCGCGCTGATCCAGGCGTTCGCCCGTGGCTTGCTGGACATTCCCTACTGCCTGCACCCCGACAACCCTGGCCGCGCTACCACGCGCATCGACGAAAAAGGTGCGTTGCGCTGGGGCAATATCGGCGGCCTGCCGCTGCCGCGCGCCAGCGGTTGGTCGGCGAATGGCCCGGGCATCAGCTCCTCCGAACTGTTTCAGATGTTGCATTACACGGTGAACCGTTATGACCAACCCTTGCATTGATAACAGCGACGCACCGTTGATTCTGGTGGACGCCTATTCGACCGGCGCCCTGCTCGCTCACTCGCTCGCCGGGCAGCGCCGTTTGCTGCACGTGCGCTCGCGCGCGGACATGCCCGCCGCGTTCGCCGCCAGCTGCCCGAAAAACCTGTTCGCCGAGGATTACAGCGTCGCCGAAGAAGGCCTCGAACCGTTGCTGCGAAAACTCGCCGCACAGCACCCGGCGGCGGTGTTGACCGGCAGTGAGTTCGGCGTCGAACTGGCGGATTTGCTCGCCGCGCGCCTGGGTTTGCCGGGCAACGACCCCGCCACCTCCGCCGCGCGCCGCGACAAGTCGTTGATGGCCGAACGCGTCGCCGAGGCCGGCCTGCCGGTCGCCGCGCAACTGCGCACGCACTCGATGGCGCGGGCGCTGGCGTGGTTCAAGGCACGGGGCGGCGCCAGCGTGGTGGCCAAACCACTGGACAGCGCCGGCTCCGACAATGTGTTCATTTGCCACGATGCGCTCCAGTTGCAGAACGCCATCGAGTCGATCCTCGGCGCGACCAACCTGATGATGCTCAACAACGAATCGGTGCTGTTGCAGGAATACCTGACCGGCGCCGAATACGTGATCAACAGCGTCAGCCACGGCGGCCAGCACTGGATCACCGACGTCTGGAAGTGCTCCAAGACCTTCACCGCCGACGGCCGCAAAATCTACGACCGCGAAGACCTGCTGCCGGCAGAGGCGCGCGAGTTGCCCGAGCTGATTGAATACGTGCAAGGCGTGCTCGATGCGCTGGGGATCGTCCACGGCCCGGCGCACACCGAGCTGATCCTCACCGCCAACGGCCCGCGCTTGCTCGAAACCGGCGCGCGCCTGTCCGGGCTGGCCTGCCCACCGGCGCTGCACGCGGCCACCGGCAATGATCAGGTGGCGCTGACGTGCCTCAGTTATCTCGACCCGGCGCGCCTGGCCGACTGGCCCAAGCGCTACCGATTGCTGCAACACGCGCGCGGTCTGAACCTGATTGCGCACCAGCCTGGCTTGTTTGCCCAGGGCCACGTGCGCCGTCGCCTCGAAGCGTTGCCGAGTTTTCATAACGTGCGTTTTCGCTGCGCGGAAGGGGCAAGGATTGCGCCCACCATCGACCTCAACAGCTCACCGGGCGCGGTGTTTCTGCTGCACCCGCAGAGCGCCCGCATCGACGCCGACTATCACGCCTGGCGTGACTGGGAAAAGGATTGGTTGTAATCGTTGGTTGCAATCGTCGGTGGAAACCACTGGCGGAAACCTCGGTTGCAACTGCACACAGCCCCGCCAACGGGGCGTAACAAGGAAGAGCGCCATGAGCCTGCATACCCGAACCAAACGACTGACCGTTCCTCAATTGGTCGCTATGAAGGGGCAACAGAAAATCGTTTCCCTGACCGCGTATACCAGCTCTATCGCGAAACTGATGGACCCCTTTGTCGACTTCATACTGGTCGGCGATTCAACCGCGATGGTCGGCTACGGCCGGTCGTCGACACTCGACATGAGCCTGGACGAAATCATCGCGCATACCCGCGCCGTAGTCAGCAGCACGCGCCAGGCCTGCGTGATTGCCGACATGCCGTTCGGCAGTTATCAGGAGTCGCCGCAGCAGGCCTACCGCAACTGCGCGCAAATGCTGGCGCGCACCGGTTGCGATGCGATCAAACTTGAGGGCGGCGCGGTCCTCGCCGAGACCGTCGAGTTTCTGGTCCAGCGCGGCATCCCGGTGATGGCGCATATCGGCCTGATGCCGCAATACGTCAACGCCATGGGCGGTTTCAAGGCCCAAGGCATGAACGATGCCACGGCCCGGGCCATCGAGGCCGACGCCCGCGCGCACCTGCAGGCCGGCGCCTTCAGCTTGCTGCTGGAAGGCGTGGCCGAAGGGGTGGCGCGCAAAGTGACGGAATTTTCGCCGATGCCCACCATTGGCATCGGCGCTTCGCTGGCGTGCGACGGCCAAGTGCTGGTGACCGAAGACATGCTCGGGCTCGGCGGTGATCACGTGCCGCGCTTCGTCAAGCAATACGCCGATGTCGGCGCGCTGATCAGCCAGGCGTGCGAAGAGTTCGCGGCCCAGGTGCGCGACGGCACGTTCCCCGAGCCCAAGCACTGTTATGGCGTCAACTGAGCGCCTGGCTCAACTTTCATCCTGAATAGCCTGGGTGAGCATCTTCAGGGCGTGGACGATGTCCTTGCTCCAGTCGATGGTGTAGCTCAGGCGCAAATGATGCTGCCACGCGCCTTGCTGACTGAAGATCTCGCCGGGCGCGATGACGATGCGTTTGGCCAACAGGCGCTCGAAGACCCGGCGCATGTTCACCGGGCGCGTGGACTCGATCCAGAACGCCGCGCCGCCCTGTGGCGCCACCACGCGCAATTGGCCTTCGGTGTGCTCGTGCAACAGCGCTTTCATTCGCTGCATGCGGTCGATCAACATGCTGCGCAGCATCTGCGTGTGCTGGTCGATACGCCGCGTGGTGAATAGCTTGGCAATCGCCTTTTGCCGAATCGGCGACAGACGAAAAGCGCGGTCGAGGAACAAGCGGTGCAGCTCCGGCCCTTGAAAACGGCTCAGCACATAGCCGTAAGGCGCTTCCGAACCGATGATCTTGTCGAACGTGGAAAACACCAGCAAACGCTCCGGGTCGGCGAAGTCGCGATAGCGCGTGGCGCTGGGCTCGAAGCTGAATTCGCCATAACTGTCATTCTCGAACAGCCAGACGCGCCGTTCCGCCAACCAGCGGCAAAGGGTCTGTTTGTCCTCCGCCGGCATCAGGCTGCCGTGCGGAATATTGACCGTCGACGACAACACCGCGAGGCTGATCGGCTCACGCTGCAATAACGCCTGGACGTGCGCCAGATCGAAGCGACCGTCGTCGCCCAACGGCACTTCGATCACGCGGATTTTCGCCGCGTGCAGTTGCCGCAAAATCGCCCACGAACACGGCGATTCCACCAGTGCCACGGTGCCGACCAGGTTCAGCGCTTCGAGGGACAATTCCAGCACGCTACGCAGGTCCGAGCCGATGTACACGTGCTCGGCGCGCCAATAACAGCGGGTCGAGCGCGTGTAACGATCAGCCAGAACGCTGCGCAATTCAGTCTCGCCAAAAGGCTGGTAAAGCGGCGCATGCGAGCGCGGGTATTGGCGCGCCAATTCGCGTTCGGTCATCAGCAGCGGGTTTTCCAGCGACAGCAACATCGCTGGCGCATCGCTGCTGAGGGCGAGCATGCCCGGCTGCCGGGCATTGGCGAACACATTGTCGAGCAGGTTCGGCGAACCCTCGTTGAGCAGCGCGGCGGGCATTGCCTTGGTGTAATAACCGAGTTTGGGCCGGGCGTAGATTCGGCCCTGATCTTCGAGCAGTGAATAGGCGTATTTGGTGGTCGACACGGACACGTTCAAGCGCTGCGCCAACTGACGCAGCGACGGCAGTTTTTGCTCGCCCTCGGGGTTTGCGGCTTCGATCAGTTCGACGAGGTAGCGGTAGACGGCCTGGTAGGCAAAGGTCGAATCTTTAGTTGGGTTCATGCTCAATCGCTTCAATCCTGGTGCGTTGGGTACTGCGTTTGCCCAGCGAGGTGATGCCTCTTGGTAAACGCCTGCACTCGGCCATCCCTGCCGACACTCGGGCTCGAACTGATGCCGGTCGGTCAAAAAGCGTAATTAGCGGTGAACATGGTGGGTCGTCAAGCAAGGACGGCGCTGCCTCGGCACTCGTCGTGCCGTCGGCCGATCAGAAAGTGGCACGATAGTGCTCGATTTCAGGGAATGACGCCAATCGCAACCGCGCGTTTCGGACGAAACGCGCGGGCTCAACACCTGCGATCAGCGGTGGTAACGGCGCACCACGCTGCTGTTTTTCAGTACATGACCTTTGATTTTTTCCAGTAACTGCGCGCGGGTCAAACCGGCGGGCAACGCCTCTGGGGCGAGGTCCAGCGCGTACAACTGAATGATGTAATGGTGCGCGCTGTCGCCGACCGGTGGGCAAGGGCCGACGTAGTGGGTCGAGCCTTTGCTGTTGGTGCCGCCGACGCCTTCGAGCGCGGATTTGGCGCCAACCCCGGCCGGGATCTGATGCGTGGTCGGCTTGATGCCGTAATGCACCCAATGGTCGACGCCCTGACCTTTGCCGCCGTCCGGGTCGTGCATGACGATCGCGTAACTCAGCGTGCCGGCCGGGCCGGCGTTCCAGTTCAGCGCGGGCGACTGGTTATGTCCGCCGCAACCGGAAGCGTCGCTGGCGGCAGCCGAGGTGAACAAACGGTCGTCGGTGACGCCGGGGATATTCAGGGTGAAACGTTCCTGGGCCTGCACCGGCATTTGCACGCAGAGGGCGACTGCAACGGCCGCCAGCCAAGGGTTCAGAGAGGTCAATCGGGTCATACCGGAGCACCTTGTGCGGGTTGGGCCGTCGTCGGCTCGCGAACTATAGCCGGACCGTTCGCGCGGTGGCAGTGGCAATTGGGCTGAACCTCGGGATACGCCGCAAACTCCATAAAGAAACACCTGTTGGAAGAAGCACCAGCCTGGAGAGCGTTCATGACCCTGCACCGCGTCGCCCGTTTCGCTGATGTGCCGGATAACCGCGGCTTGGAAGTGCGCATTGGCGAGACCAAAATTGTCCTGCTGCAGGTCGGCGAGCAATTGCGCGCCTTCCAGGGTGAATGCCCGCACGCCGGGGCGCCGCTGGCCGAAGGCGCGCTGTGTAACGGCCGGCTGATTTGTCCGTGGCACAAAGCGGCTTTTCGTATCGAGGACGGCGCGTTGTGCGAACCGCCGGCGCTGGACAGCCTCAAGCGTTATCCACTGGAAATTCGCGACGACGAGGTCTGGGTCGACGATCAGCCGCTGATCGACGCGCACACGCCGCCGGCCGACGATGAGCGAGTGTTCGTGATCATTGGCGCGGGCGCCGCAGGCACTGCAGCGGCGTGTGCCTTGCGCGAGAAAGGCTTCGGCGGGCGGATTCAGCTGATCGACCGCGAGCCCGACGCCGGTTACGACCGCACGGTGTTGAGCAAGTTTGTGCTTGCCGGGGAAATGCCGCCCGACCAGGTCCCGCCGCTGCGCGAAGAGGATTTCTATCGCGAGCAACGCATTGAACGTGTTCGCGGCGAAGTCACCAGCCTCGACGCGCCGAACAAAACCGTGCATTTGGTGGATGGGCAAACCCTGAATTACGACGCCGCGCTGCTCGCCACTGGCGGCATTCCGAAACCGCTGAAATTGCCCGGCGCCGACCTGCCACAGGTGTTCTTGCTGCGCTCGAAAGATCAGGCGCAGCGGATTGTCCAATCAGCCAAACCCGGGCAGCGCGCGGTGGTGATTGGCGACAGTTTTATCGCCATGGAATCGGCGGGCGCCCTGCGCCAATACGGGCTGGAAGTGACGGTGCTGGCGCGTCACGCGATCCCGTTCGCCAAGCAATTCGGCGACACCGTCGGCAAGGCAATTCGCGCCCGCCACGTGGCCAACGGCGTGGTGTTCCACACCGACGGCGAGGCGGCCTCGATTGCCGGAACGGACAAGGTTGAAGCGGTGCTGCTCGATAATGGACAGCGTCTGCCGGCGGATCTGGTGCTGGTCGGAATCGGCGTCAGCCCGGCGACGCAGGTGTTTGCCGACTTGCCGAAAGAGCAGGACCAATCGCTGAAAGTCGACGGTGGCATGCGCGTCAGCGAGGATTTGTGGGCGGTCGGCGACATCGCGACGTTCCCGCTCAACGGCCAGCCGCAGCGCATCGAGCATTGGCGATTGGCCCAGCAACAGGCGCGGATCGCTGCGGCGAACATGCTCGGCGGCGATGAGCATTATCTGGATGTGCCGTTTTTCTGGACCTGGCATTTCGGCAAGAATTACCACTACCTCGGGCACGCCGAAAGCTGGGACGAAGTCGAGTTCAAGGGTGATCCCTGCCATCCGCCGTTTATCGGGCTGTTTGGCAAGCACGGCGTGGTGGCGGCGGCAGTGGCGTGCGATGAGGATCGCGCGATGGCGATGCTGGCGGAGCGGATGAAACAGCCGCTGCCGATGGACGAGGCCTGGATATTAGTTCGCGATATCGGCTGAAGCCGATCATCTGGCGAACTCGATTCTGACCTTGTAGGAGCGAGGCTTGCCCGCGAAGGCGATCTCAAGGACGCCTTCGCGGGCAAGCCTCGCTCCTACAAGGGGTCATTTGAAAGATGACTCAGCGGCGCCCGCTCACGTCATCTTCGGCCGGCAAGCGAATCACCAATGGTCGCTGCAGCGGCGCATTCAGCGGCAAATAATGCGGGACCACATGGCTGACGTCGCCGTCCTGATTGTTGTGAATCGTCATCGAACCCGGTGCGCGCAATTGCGCCAGACCATCGCCGGTGATCTTGAAGCTCTTGCTCAAACCGTGGTCATCGACCACCGGCGCGGCGAGTCGGCGCTGGGCGTAACTTCGGCTTTTGCGATGCTGATAACGCGCCCAGGTCACCAGGATCAGCGCGTTGACCACCGCCACCCACAAATAAATCTGCAAGGTGCCCAGCGCGTCAAACGCCGACGGCTCGATCAAGGCGCCGCCGCGAGTATCAATCAACGGCCACAATCCGCGGATCAGCATATACAGCAGGCCGACCCACGCCAGCACGGTGAACAATGCGTCGATAACCAGCAGGATCGGGCGCTGTCGGGTTCTGATGATTTTCATTTGATGACCTCTTCTTCCTCATCAACCAGCGGTTTGATGCCCCGGTCCGGACTGACCCAGCGCGCACGTTTTTGATGCTGACCAAACAGCACCTTGGGGAAACTCACCAGCGTCGTCAGCAGGCTGACGAACCAGAACACCAGCGGATACCAGATGACCCAGAACATCGTCTTGCCCAGGCCTTTCTCATAACGCCGGTCGATCAGGATGCTCACCGCAAATTGCATCAGGCACACCAGCGCCAGCAGCAACCCGGTGAAGGCTGGCGGCAACAGGTTATGCACGGCGATGGCTTCCGGCATTTCAACGTATTTGCCGACCACCCAGAACACCACCGACAGCAGAAACGTGAAGGCCCAACCGGTGGACAGGCAGTATTCGAACAGCAGCGGCCACAGGTAACGGTGGCGGTATTGCCAGATGCCCCGGATGTTCTTGAACAGCACTTCGGCGCCGCCCTGAGCCCAGCGCAGACGCTGCTTCCACAGGCCGCCGAGGGTTTCCGGCATCAGAATCCAGCACAACGCGCGCGGCTCGTAAAAGATGCTCCAGTGGTCCAGTTGCAGCTTCCAGCTGATGTCGATGTCTTCGGTGATCATGTCGGTGCTCCAGTAACCGACACGGTGCAGCGCCGAACGGCGGAACGCGACGATCACCCCGGACACGGTAAAGATCCGCCCGAACACCCGTTGCGTGCGCTTGATCAAACCGATGATCGAGGAGAATTCACCGACCTGCACCCGCCCGATCAAGGTTGAACGCGTACGAATGCGCGGGTTGCCGGTCACGGCGCCGAGACGCGCGTTGTCGAGCATTGGCGCGACCAGATACGCCGCGGTGTTCGGCGCCAGCAGCGCGTCACCGTCGATGCACACCAAGTATTCGCTGCGCGCGGCGATGGCACCCATGCGCAGGGCCACGGCTTTGCCCTGGTTTTCCGCAAGGTGCAGCACGCGCAAACGCGGGTCTTGTTCGGCCAAGGCGTCGAGCACGGCGGCGGTGTTGTCCTTGGAACCGTCGTTGATCGCGATCACTTCGATGTTCGGGTAATGCTGGGCCAGCGCCGCGTGGATGGTGTCGGCGGCGTTGTCACCTTCGTTGTAGCAAGGGATCAGGATCGAGATCAGCGGCTCGCCGGCCAATGGCGGCGGCAGCGTGTCGTCCTTCCATGGCCAGTGACGCTCCCAGTGCAGCCAGAAATACAGGCCACCGGCGATCCACAGCGCCGACATGAACAGTGGATAAAAGAACACGAAGTCCATCAGGAATTGGCCGGTGACCAGGAAGATCAGCCCCAGGGGTATCCCGAGGACGATCGCCAGTACCAGCAGGGCCAGCAGTCTGTCCAGCATGTTATGGATTCCACTTGTTGGAGAGCGCGGGCCGCACGGCTTTCAGGTCCGGCTGGTTCTCGAGGAAATTGTCCGGGTAGTAACCAAAACTGACGGCGCCCTGACGCTTGAGGCGGCCCATCCAGTCGGCGAGTTGCGCGCCTTTGATGTCGGAATCGGTTTGTTTGGTCCAGTCTTTGGCCTGCAACTCGAACACCGTGCGATCGAGCGCTCCGGGACGTGCCTTGACCGTCGCCACCAGCGCTTCGAGCCAAGGCCCGGATTGCGCGTAGGTCTGTTTTTCCATCAGCGGCATGGCCATCGGCGCCGTCCAGTCGTAGGTGCCGAGGAAGTCGTCGAGGTTCTGCGCGAACCACGCTTCGCTCTCGGGATTGAGCATCGGTTCGGCAAAGATATTGCGCGCGGTTTGCACCTGCGGGCCGCGAATGGCACGGACCTTGGCCGTCAGTTCGTTAGTGAAATCGATCAGGTAACGGCTCTTGAAACGCGTCCAGCGTTGCAGCGTCGCAGGGTCATCGCGCAGCGCGGCAATCGAGCCCGGCAAGCCGTTGGCGGCGTAGACCTTGAACGCGTCGGGGCCGGCGTCTTCGAAGTCCGACATCACCGCATCGTCGTGGTAAAGAATGCCGTCGACCGAAGTCAGGCGGGCCACGTCTTCGTAGATTTCACCGATGATCCGGCGCACGTTCGGGTCGTACGGCGACAGGCGTTTGTACTGGTCCGGGTCGACCGAAGTGGCGCCGGTTTTCGGGTCCCAGCGGGTCACGCGCGGCAGCTTCGCATCGAGGCCGAAACTCAGCACCGGCATCCACGCATAGACTTTGACGTGAGCGCGAGTGCGCAACTGCCAGGCGACCCGATCAAAGATGTCGGCGCGCACCGGCAAGTGGCGGTTGGGGAAGTACAACGCGTGCACCAGGCCGTCGCCCTTCGGGTCGGCGAAGGCTTGCAGGAACACAGTGTTGGCGCCCATGTCGGACATGCGCTGGATCAGTTTGCCGAGGTTGACTTCCTGTTGCGCCGGGTCCGGGTCGTAGACGTTATCCAGGTCGACGTGCACCACGCGCATCGGCGACGTCGATTGCACGCCGACGACGCTGTTGGCGAAGCGTTCGCTGTCCGGGTCTGAGGCCACCAGAAAACGTGGGCCGCTCATCAGGTTGTCGAGGGAATCGAGGCCGTCGTCGAGCGTCAGGGCCATTTGGTAGCCCTGCTCGTTGACCACTTGCAGCGTGCTGCCGTCCGCCGCGCCATACGGCCAGACCCAGACACGCGGTTTGTAGCCGGTGACTTTGCGGATTTTCTCGGTGATGGCGGCGACGTCGGCACGCATCCGCGCCTGGAACTCGGCTTCGCTTTCGTAGCGACCTTTCGCCGGATCATAGCCACGGGTCGCAGCGGCCGGTTGCAAGTTGCCTTGCGGGTTGGCCAACACGCCTTTGTGGCTGGCGTCGGTGTGCGCGGCGATTTCCACCAGACCGGATTGGGAGATCTCGCGGACCTGATCCCAGGTGAGGAAGTCCGAGCGCTGGCGCGGAGTGCCGGCGAAATCCACCGGTTGGTTCAGCGGCGTGTCGATCCAGGACCCGACCGGCGCCAGCAACGCGTGCCAGTTGTAGGCGCGCAGCACCGGCAGGACGCGGGTGTAGAAGCTCGCATAACCGTCGTCGAAACTCAGCAGGATGGCTTTCGGCGGCAGTTCCGGGCCACCGTTGCGCGCGGCCATGATCTGGTCGACGGTGACCGGTTTGTAGTTGTTTTCGCGCAGCCACGCCAGTTGCTCGATCATGCGCTCGGTGCGCACCGCGACCACCGCTTGATCGGGGTCACGGTCTTCGACGTCGTGGTAGGCGATGCCGAGCACGTGGTTTTTCGGCCACGGCTTTTCGTTGACCGGCACCGGGCGCTCGGAGGGCGGCGTGAACGCCGGGGCTTGCTGGGCGCAGGCGCTGATCAGCAACGCTCCCAGCAAAAGGATGAAACGCGAGATAAAAGGCATTTTCAAACTCTTCTAGAAGCGGAAAGTGAAGTCGACGAGCAGGCGCAGATCGGTTTCGCGATCGCCGTCATAAGGCCGGTTGATGACCGTCACCAGACCGCCCACCTCGAATACGTCATTCCAGCTGTAGCGCTGGCCGTAGCCCAGCAGGCCGAGGCCGGCGGTGCCGTGATCGCGTTGGCTGTAAGTGCCCGCACCGGCCTGGAACTGCTGGCTCCAGGAGGTTTCGTAACGGCGATACAGCACGTGGTTGACGTTGACCGTCGGCAGCACGCTGAAGTCTGATTTCGGGTTGAAGTACGGCACGTCTTCGGACGCCGAGTTGTGGCTGGTGCCGACTTCGAGGCCGACGTCGACTTGCATCTTCGGCGTGGTGTAGACGCCTTCGCGTCCGGTCAGCAAAGCTTCAACGCGGTTGTTGCCATCGCTGAAATGCGAAGGGCTGACGGCCAGTCGCCATTCGCGGCTTTCATTGGCGCGCCAGCGCAGGAACGCGCTGCCACCGTTGGCGCTGATGTCGCTGTTGAGCGCGCGCAACGGTGTGTCGGCCGAGAGGTACGCGAGGCTGCCGCCGTACTGCCAGTGATCGTTGATGTCGCGGGCAATCGCCAGACGCGCGCCTTGTTTGTTGCCGTAGCCGTAATTGTGATTGGACACTTCCGCTTCGAGGGTCATGTCGCGGGTACGGCGCTCGACGCCGAGGCGTTGCGTGCGGTCGCGCCCGGTGCCTTCCTGGAAATCGCCAGTGGCGTAACCGGCACCGGCGAACACGCGCCAGTCTTCGTCGATCGGCGGGCTGTACAGCACGCTTTCGATCCCGAAATCCTTGCTCCCGGTGACCGCGCCGGCGTTGCTGTCGCTGCCGCCATAACTTTTGCCGCCGTAGCTCTGCACGCGCAGTTCGGCCATGTCATGCACTTCACGCTGACGCTGCAAACGCTGGACCTGACGGTTGTCCGGGTAACGCGCGGCAACGTCGTCGGTGAGCACGTCCATCTGCCGCCATTCCTGCAATTCCATTGCGGTGTGCGCCTGCGCCACTTCGAGGCCAACGTCGCGCGGCACCATGCTCTCGGTTTCCTTGAGCTGCAGTTCGGCGCGGCGCGGCAACCCGCGCGCCAGCGACAAGTCAGCCTGCGCCAGACGCAAACCGGTATTGCCCGGCGCCTGATCGACCAAGGTCTGCAAGCGCTGTTCACCGGTCGGCAGATCAGCGCCGTAGGTCCCGGCTTGCGCGGCGAGTTGCTGCGCGTCCATCCATTCATCGTTGGGGTTACCGGCCGGCAAACCCTTGAGTTCGACGCGCGGCTTCTGCGATTTCGCCAGGTTCTCGGCGACGCTGCGTGCCTCGTCAGCGTTGTCGCTTTCGAGCAACGCGTAATACAGCGCGGTGCTATCTTCGAGGCGATTGCCGACGTCGGCATCCGGCGCTACCAGCACTTGGCGATAGAGGTCGGTGGCGATTTCCGGCTGACGCTGGTCGAGGTAGGACGAAGCCACCCAGCGTAAGGCGTAGGTCGGAATCTTCACGCCTTCGGCCTGCAGTTTTTGATATTCGCTGATGACTTCAGCGCTGCGCGCGCGGGCCTTGAGCGCGCCCATGCGGTCGATGCGCCAGCGCGTGACGTCCTCGCGGGCGCTTGGGTCCGGGCTCCACGTGGCGAGCAATTTGTCGTAATCGGCGAGCGCACGATCAGCGATCACGTAACGGTCTTTTTCGTTGCGCGTCGCCAGTTCGGCCAGACGCACGCGCTCGGCGGCCAGATCACCTTCGAGGCGACGCGTCTGCACCGGATCGATCAGCCCCGGCCGTTGCTTGGCCAGACGCAGCGCCGGTTCCGGCAGGCGCGCACGTTGCAGCGCGGTGAGGTATTCACGGGCGACTTCAGGTTTGCTGCCGGCGCGGATGAACGCCTGATCGTACTCGAACAGCGCGTCGTAATTATTGCCGGCGCGGGTCAAGGCATACGCCAGCGCCATGCGCCGGGTGGCGTCGTCCGGTTTCGCCGCCACCAGGGCTTTGGCGCGGGTCACCGAAGCATCGGGTTTGCCGGCGTCAGCCTGGGTCAGGGCCAAGCCAAGTTGCAGGTCGGTGTTCTGCGGTTCCAGCGCCAACGCCTTGTTGTAGACGTCGGTCGCGGCGTCCCAGCGCTTGAGGTTGCGATACGCGCGCGCGGTCGCGGTCAACGCCTGAACCGGCAGCGCGAGGTTGCGCCCCTGGGTTTCATAGACCTGCACCACTTCGGCGTCGAGGCTGGCCCAACTGGCGATCTGCAAGTGATCGCTGACCTGGCCGGTGGTGGCCTGGTTCGGCGGCACCTGACGCAGCAGCGTCAGCGCGGGCGCGTAATTGCCCGCGCGCGCATCGCGCACCGACTGATCGTAAGGCGTGTCGGCGAACGCCAGCGCAGGCCAGAGCAATTGGCTGCACAGCGCAACGCGAAACAACGGGCGTAAGCCACGATGAATAAAGGGACCTGCAAAACGCGGCATTCGTCAGCATCCTTACATGGCCAGCCGGGTCGCAATGCCCCTTTGCCCATTCGTGATGGAAAGCTGGGTCGGGAGGACCCAGCCAGCGTATCGGGGCGCAGTCTTGCATGCGAAAGCGGTCAGCTATTGAGAACACAATATTTGTTCAGATTCGTGACATTCGGCTCCTCGTGATCAGCGGATTCTCAAACCCCGGACAGCAAAACGCCCGGCACTTCAGGCCGGGCGTTTGCGTTGAAACCCTTGGGTTTACTGGATTTGCCCAGCGCCGCCGAGTTTGCTCATGACGAAGCTGACGAACTGCTCAACGGTCATTTTCTGGCCGTTGAAATCTACCTGATTGTTCGCGTAATGCAGTTTGGTCACCACGTTGGTGCCGTCAATCGTCGCCAGTTGCGTGCCCACCGCCATGCTGCTGAACATGTCGCTGGTGGCGGTTGCCTGATCGACGATCAGCTTGGCGTCGGTCTGGCCATCCGCTTGGGCCTGCAGGCTCAGCAGGTCAACCAGCATTGGCTTGGACACCTGCACGTTGAGGTCAAGCAGCGCGAGCAACTGGCGCACCAGTTGATCTGGCGGCAGGTCCATCGAGGCTGGTTTGGTCAGGTCGACCACCAGGTTGGCGCGGCTCTCGCCGTTTTCGCTTTTGAACGACAGATTTTCCAGCGCGAACTGCGGGCCACCGGCCAGGAGTTTTTCCAGGCCAGCCTTGACCTGGGCTTCTTCGGCCGGAGTCAGGTTCAGCTCTGGCGCCGGCAGACCGGCGGCAGCGGCTTCAGCGGCAGCCTTTTCGTATGGCTGCAATTTGTCCTGGTAGATTTCCATCAACGACATGGTCGCCGGGATATCAAGGTTCTTCAGGCTCATGGCCATTTGCGCGGAACCGACGGTTTTACCGTTGAACGTGATTTCGCCAACCTTGTAATCGGCACGCCCGGAAGCGCTGGTGCCGGATTCTTCAGTCTGGTTTTTCATCTCGAACTTGTTCACGCCGACCACCGATTGCTTGGCGCCGAACGTGGTTTTGCTGCTGGTCAGCTCGATGGTGTTTTCGCCGGTGTAATAACCGTAGGTGCTCTTGGCCAGATTGCTTGCCAGGGTCAAGCCGTTCAGCTCGACCAGCACCGGTGCCTGATCTTCCGACACGGTGGTCAGCTTCAGGCTGTCCATGTAGCCGTTGGCCTTGACCTTCTTGGCCTCGGCGCTGGCATCGACGTCCATGTTCAGGCCGGAGAACTTCAGGCTCGACTTGTCATCCAGGGCCACTTCCAGCGGCAGCAATTCGAAATTGCCGTTGGTGGACTTGTCGTAACCGATATTGACCACACCTTTGACCGGCGACTGGCCGTTGGCGGCCGCGAACCATTTTTCGGTGGTCGGGGTTTTTTCCAGTTCGAAGTGGTTGGTCGCCATCACCGGCAGCCATTTCAGCGAAACCAGGCGCGAGAACGGCAGCGGGCCGTGTTCGACGCGATCGACGAAGAGCAATTCGACCGGCGCCGGGCCGAACATTTCGCCTTCACCCTTGAGGCGGTAATGCGCGGTGCTGCTGAATACGCCACGTTCCACGGACACCAGTTCCAGCGACGCGTTGCCGTTGGAGCCTACCAGCGCGGTTTGCAGCTCCTTGTTGGCGTCCGCCACGGAGGACGTCAGAACGCCTTCCAGTTTAGTGCCGGTGTACCACGCCCCGCCGGCGCTGATGGCACCGATGGCGACGACAATTCCAAGAAGCACGCCTGCTGATTTATTCATGAATTACCCGATCAATGTCCGTTGTTGAAATGTGGTCGTCTTCCCTGAACCCATGTCGGGTTGTGGTCGCGACTGTGCTGAAAGTGCGGTGGAGATTAGCATTTGCGCGGCGCGAAGGCCCAATGTTTAAAGGTGAAAGAGTGTCTATGGACCCTGTATCGGGGTTGAGAGTTTCGGCGCTCATGAAAACGCCTTCGCGGGCAAGCCTCGCTCCTACAAGGAGAATGCGATCCCCCGTAGGAGCGAGGCTTGCCCGCGAAGGCGTCAGACCTGCGAACACAGATTCAGGAATACTGCACTTCAATCTCATCCAGCTGATGATCAAAGCTCTTCAGCCGTGCCGTCCACGTGTAGACCAGCACTTCGAAATCGCGATTGATCACCGCCCCGCCCATGATTTCCGCGCGCGGGTCGCAGAAGTCCAGTTGATAGCGCTCGCGGGCCATCGCGTTGGCGACATCGCAGAGCTCGCGGGCATTGTTGAGCCAGTGCCAGCCTTCTTCGGTGACTTGCTTGTCGAGCGCCAGGCATTGGGTTTTCAAGGCTTCGAGGCTTTTTTCCAGCGGCGTGCCGGTGAGTTCGCCCATGACTTCCTGGAACGTGCGCCCCGGCTGCCAGTAACTGCCCCAGAAATAGCGGTCGAACACCGTTTCGACCCGGCGCAGCGCAACCTTGGTGTCCCAGATCAGCACGCGGGTCTTGCCTTGTTCGAGGTGTCGTTTCTTGATGCGTGCGCCCTGCACCGAGGACCAGGCAACCACGACGATGGACATCACCGCAATCAGCGCCGCTGCGCTGTCGAGGAACACCAGCGCCTTGTCGATCTGATGGGCGAGCATGATGCCGTAGAAATAGGTGGCCGAGAGCAGCACCAACGCCGCAATAGCGCACCAGAAGCCGGGAGCATAAGGGTTTTTCATTATTAGAGTCCCCATGACCAACGCGAGCCTTGCTTGATGAAATCGTCGCGCGATCTCATCAAGTCAAAGCATAGCAACGGCCTCAGGGTTTGCCGGGTTGTGACGCTTGCGTTCGTCCGCTTTCCCAACCGCCGCCGAGGGCGAGGAACAAATCGATCTGGCTCATCGCAACCTGGGTGTTGGCGGCGGCCAGTTGCGCGGTGACATCGGTGTAGGTGCGGGTCGCTTGCAGGTCGGCGAGGAATGACGCGCGGCCAGCCTGGAAGAAGCGGTGTGTCTGGTCCGCCGCCAGTTGCGCGGATTGCTCGGCGTCGGCCAGCGCATCGCGGCGTTGCAGCAGCGCGGTGTACTGCGCGAGCCCGGTTTGCGTTTCACGAATCGCGTTGAGCACCACGCCGTCAAAGTGCGCCAGCGCGCCTTGGGTCGAAGCTTCGGCCTGGCGGATTCGCGCGCGCGAGCCGTTGGACGGCACGGTCCAGTTCAGCAACGGGCCGAAACCCCAGCGATTGGCCGCAGGTTTGCCAAGGTTTTCCAGCAGACCAACGGTGCCGACGGACGCGCCGATGCTGATGTCCGGGTACAACTCGCCCGTGGCGATGCCGATGCCGGCGGTCGCGGCGGCCAAGCGACGTTCCGCTTGTCGCACATCCGGGCGGCGCTTGAGCAAGGTTGCGCCGTCACCGACCGGCAACAATTGCGCAATCTTCGGCAGCTCGGCGCAGCTGTCAGTGCCGGCCGGCAGTTGATTCAGCGGTTTGGCCAGCAACATCGACAAACGGAACAGGCCCGCCTGACGCAGCGCTTCATAACGCGGCATGTCGGCGCGCAACGATTTGAATTGGGTTTGCGAACGCGTGACCTGGGTTTCATCGCCACGCCCGGCGTCGCGCAGACGTTGGGTCAGGGTGGTGCTCTGCGCTTGCAGGTCGAGGGAATGCTGGGCGATTTCGCGTTCTTCGTTGGCCGCGCAGACTTGCGTGTAGGCCCGAACCACGTCGGCGACCAAGGTGATGCGCGCCGTGTCCGCCGCCGCTTGCGTGGCGTCGGCATTGGCCTGAGCCGCTTCGATCCCGCGCTGCAAAGTGCCGAACAAATCGAACTGATAAGAAGTGGTAATGCCAATGTCACCAACGTTGGCCACCGGCACTTTGTCGGCCAGCAAAAACGCCTCACCGGATTCCTGCAATCGCTGCGCGCCGAGCTTGACGCCGCCGCTCCAGCCGCCCGCCGCTTGCGCCTCGTCAACCTGCGCCCGCGCCCGTGACAGGTTGGCCGCTGCGACGCGCAAATCGGTGTTGGACGCCATGGCTTGCTGGACCAGTTGATCCAGGCGCGGGTCCTGATACAAGCGCCACCAATCGCCCGGCACCGGTGCCGACACCACGTCTTTGTCGTTGGCCGCGAGGTTGCCTTGCAGGTCTTCACGATGAACGGCAGCGTCGTCGGGTAACTGGTAATCCGGGCCGACCACCTGACACGCCGACAGCAACAGGCCTAAACCGGCCACCGCCAAAGCCGAGGCTTTGCTCAT
Source organism: Pseudomonas sp. 43NM1 (assembly GCF_002836905.1). Classification (NCBI taxonomy): domain Bacteria; kingdom Pseudomonadati; phylum Pseudomonadota; class Gammaproteobacteria; order Pseudomonadales; family Pseudomonadaceae; genus Pseudomonas; species Pseudomonas sp. 43NM1. The sequence goes on from NZ_MKGS01000102.1 coordinate 65,000, forward strand.
TTCGCCGGCTCCTCGGTGTTGTCGTCAATGATCGAAACGGTCGCAGTGCGCCCGGCGATCATGCGGAAATCCGCCGGCACTTCGTCGAAAGCGATGCGCACCGGAATCCGCTGCGCCAGCCGCACCCAACTGAACGCCGGGTTGACGTTCGGCAACAGGTTGCTGCCGCTGCTGCGGTCGCGGTCCTCGATGCCAGCGACGATGCTTTCGACGTGGCCGCGCAGGCGAGCGCGGTCGCCGATCACGCGAATATCGACGCCCATGCCGACGTGAATACCGTCGAGTTTGGTCTCTTCGAAATAGCCATCGATGTGGAAGGAATTGCTGTCGACCACCGACAACACTGGCCGCCCGGCGGTGACGAATTCCTGCGCGCGCGGCGCCCGGTCGTTGATGTAGCCGTCGACCGGGCTGCGAATGGTCGAGCGATCGAGGTTGAGCTGAGCACTGTCTACCGCCACTTGCGCTTCCATCAGCGCAACTTCGGCGCGGGCAACGCGTGACTGGCTTTCTTCCAGTTGCTCGCCCGGCACCAGATTGCCGAGGCCACGGTTACGCTTGGCTTCACGTTGCGCTTGGGCCAGGGTTTCCTGACGGTCGGCGACCGCCGCTTTGGCTTGGCGCAGGGCCAGTTTGAAACGGTCCTGGTCGATGCTGAACAGCACTTGGCCGCGTTGCACCAGTTGGTTGTCGCGCACTTGCACCTGCTGGATCAGCCCGGAAACGTCCGGGGCGATCTGCACGATGTCGGCGCGAATGTGCCCGTCACGGGTCCACGGCGCGAACATGTAATACATCACCATGCGCCAGACCACGACAACGGCGAAGGTCACGATCAGCAGCGTCAACACCACGCGGCCAAGGGTCAAAAAAGGTTTTTTCATGTCATCAGGTATCGACTGAGTGAGTCCACGGCGCCGAGCAGCAAAGCGTAGAGAGCCACGTTGAACAATGCCCGGTGCCAGACCAGACGGTAAAAGTGCAGGCGCGTGAGCAACCCGTGCACCAGCAGGTAAATCACGTACGTAATGCCCATCAGCACCAGCAGCGTGGGCAGGAACACCCCGCTGATATCCAGATCACCGATCATAAAGGCGCTCCATCGATGCCATGCGGAAGCGGTTCTTCGAGTGCGCTGGAGCCGACGAATTCAACCCCTGGCAGCAGCGCCAGACGCAGCCCGCTCAAGGCGTGCAGCAAATGCAGGCGCGCGCCTTCGTCGCATTCGGTGTTCAGCGCGCGGCGGGTGCGATCAAGGGTCATCAGCAGCGGACTCGGCGCCGGCAAACGCTCGCCAGCCTTCAGGCACGCCTTGAAGTATCCGCCAACCTCGGCCACCACTTGGTGCAGCAACACCTGCGGCGCGCCGACCACGCGTGGCGTGTAAGCGAGCAGGTCGAGCAGGTTCAGCGCCACCCGCACTTCACGCAGCGCGACACCGGTGTCCTGGCCGATCAGGCCCAGACGCGGCAAGTGCTGCATCAAGCGGTCGAGCATCTGCACGCCCAACTTGCGATGCTCGGACAACGTCGCCGGTTCGGTCAGGCTGACGATGTCGCGCCAGCTGAAACGCGTCAGGCGCTTGGCCGCCAGTTCCGCGCCGAATGGCCGCGCGATCAACGTCCAGACAAATGCGAACAACAAACCGATCGGCCCGGCCAGGTTGGAGTTGGCGAAGCTGAGGAAGTCCGCGTCGTAGGCGCCCTGAATGCTGATGAACGACGAGGTGTTGACCAGCGTCAGCAGCATGCCGAGGTAAAACTGCGGTTTGACCGTGAGCGTGCCGATGCAGATAAACGGCACGGAAAACGCCAGCACCAGCATCGGAAAATCGTGCAGGTTCGGCAGCACCAGAAACAGGTAAAGACTGGCGAACAACACCGACATTGCAGTCCAGAAAAAGAAGCGGAAAATCTGCGGCGCCGGGTCGTCCATCGAGGCGAAAAAACTGCACGCCACCGCCGCCAGAATCACCGCGCTGCCGCCGTCGGTCCAGCCGAGCAGAATCCACAGAACCGAGGCGACAATGATCGCGCTGACCGTGGACATGGCCGAGTAGAACATCAGCCCACGATCCAGAAACGGTGTCAGCCGACCGAGCCGCCAGTGCCGATACACCGCGCGCCAACTGTCCTGGCTTTCACACTGAATGGCGAATTGCAGGCTGCGGCAGTCTTGCCACAAATCGACCCATTCGCCGAGACGATACAGCGCATTGGAAAACAGCAATTGCTTGCGATCATCCAGCGCTTCGGGGCTCGGCTGCAGCGCTTCGATTTGATTTTTCAAGGCCTGCCAGCGAGCGAGATCGGCGTCCTTGTGCTCCAGCCATTCGGAGGTCGCGGCCAGCAGCGGTGCGAACTTGTCGACCAGCTCCGGGGTGCGCCGCTCCAACGCATACAGCGCGTCGTCGAGGGCATCGATCACCGGCAATAAATGGATCATCCGCCCGCGCAATTCCTTGGTATTGCGCACGGTTTGCGGCCGCGCGCCTTCGTGCGGCAACTGGCCGATCATCAGTTCGAGGCTGTTGAACGTGGCAACCATCGCCGAGCGCAAGGCGCTGACTTCCTCCGGTTGCACGTTGCGGCTGAGGAACCGTTGGCTGTAGGTGGAGGCATCGGCGAACCATTTGTTTACCGAATCGTTGAACACCGGCGCCAGCCGTCGCGGCCAGAACATCGCGCCCACCACGGCGGCGACGGCGATGCCGAGGAAGATCTCTTCGGTCCGCGCCTCGGCGATGTCCCACACCGCCAACGGGTTATCCAGCACCGGCAAAGCGATCAGCGGCAAGGTGTAACCGGCGAGCATCAGCGCGTAACTGTTGGCGGTGCGCAGGTGCAGGGACAGAAACAGCAGCGTCCCGGTCCACAGCGCAATAATCACCACCAGCACGTACGGGCTCTGCACAAACATCGGCACAAAAAACACCGCCGCCGCCGCGCCCATGAAGGTGCCGATGGCGCGGTACAACGCCTTGGAACTGGTCGGCCCGACAAACGGGCTGGAGACGATATACACGGTGGCCATCGCCCAATAAGGACGCGGCATCTGCATGAGCATGGCGATGTACAACGCGATCATCGACGCGGCAAACGTGCGCACGCCATAAAACCAGTCTCGCGCCGAGGGAACGCCGGTAAAAAAACCGTTCAAGACTGAATCACCGACGGATGGTTGGCGCCTTCGAACGCCCGCAGCACCCGCAGCGCGGCTTCAAGATCACTCTGGTCGATGCCTTCCAGCACCTCATGACGCAACCGCACCAGCTCGACTTCAACGGCTTGCACCAATTCACGGCCGGTGTCGGTCAGGCTCAGGCACTTGGCCCGACGATCCTGCGCATCTTCAGTGCGGCGCACGTAACCGGAATGACACAACTGATCGAGCAAGCGCACCAGCGAAGGACTTTCCATCCCCGCCGCCTGCGCCACCGTGACCTGACGCACACCCTCGCCCAACCGCCCGATCATCAACAACGGCACGGCACAGGCTTCGGAAATTCCATAATTGACCAGCGTGGTCTGGCAGATCTTGCGCCAATGCCTGGCGGCGACCACCATCGAACTGCTGATATTCATCTGGAGAGCATCGAGGTTTTGAGACACGGGAAGACACACTGTTAGTTTGCTAACTATCAATATCTCATTGCCGGGGAAACTTGGTCAAGTTTTGAAACATATTCGCTCGACGAGTGGGAACCGGTTTTACCTATTGCTCGAACAGCGGATGGTCTGGTCAGCTAAGTGATTTCCTTCAGAAGGTTTCAAGCATCCCGCCCCTTGCGCAACAACACATTCAACTGATCCACCACCTCCGCCCAATCCGCGTCTTCGAGAATCTCATCGCGTAAAAACTGTGCCTGGCTCTTGCTCCAGAAAAACGCGTCTGCCAGATGCAATTCAGGTTTGAGCGGTGAATGGGTGGCGATGAATTGGTCGATGCTGATCGGATCGCTGGCCAGGCCGAGTTGTTTGAACAGGGACGGCAGGCTGTGGGTTGGGGATTCCATGGGGCGCTCCTGGGTGATTGGGAAATCATTCGCGGGCAAGCCTCGCTTCTACAGGGTATACGCGGTCCACTGCGGGAGCGAGGCGTGCGCGCGAAGGCGCCATCGCTGACGCCGTAAAATCGCCCACCCAGCGCTTGATTAAATGTGGATATCCAGCAAGTGCTCGATTGCCGGCGACAAGACTTCGACGATTGTCTTTCCGCTGCCGATTGAACTGCTCAAAGGGATGGCGGATTTGTCTTCGAAGTCTTGAGGCGATTTTGGGCGTGTGGTCAGGCGGGTTTGTGTTGGATTGACTGTTGCTATCGCGAGCAGGCTCACTCCTACAGGGTTATGGGGCGTGCGTGAAATTTGTGTTCACTGGAGATCAAATGTAGGAGTGAGCCTGCTCGCGATGGCGTCGTCACTGTCGCCAAAAAACCCGCCGCCCAGCACCTCGTAAGGCCCGCGCGCCCAGCGCTCCACGCATTCGCGCAGCTGTGGCGAGGCTTCGCGCCGTTTGCTTTGGCTATCGCCGACAAATACTTCGGTCGGCTGTTTCGCGTGCCGCCCGACCGCTGCAAATACCTGCTCGCGCTGAACCGCATCCAACGCAAAGAACTCAGCCAAGCGCCCCGCCATCGCTCCAGGTAATTCGCGGTAATTCACCGCCAACCCTTCATAGTCCCGGCAATGCGCGGCGGCCATTTCCAGCAATCGCCCCAGCCGTCGCGCGATGTAAGCCTCGTGGCCATCAAACGGCAATCCATCATCCAGCCCACTCGCGCCAATCATCCCCGGCACCATGTGCATGCCCGGACGGCGCGAGTGCGAAACGGCAATCTCCAGCGGGTCGCGATAGACAAACATCCAGGGCGTCGCAGGAAAACATTCACGCAACAGCGGCAGCTCGGCGATGTTCCACGCGTCCAGTTTGATCACCAGCCGCTGCTCCACGCCGCGCCGACGCTGGCCGTACGCCGACAACAAACCTGCAATCGCGCTGCGCCGCTCCGCCGCTGGCAAATCACTGCGCAGCAGCGTGTCCAGCGGCGGCGGTTCGCTGATGACAATGTGATTGTCGAGTTGGGCGAGCATTTGGCTGATCAACGTCGAGCCACAACGCGACGCGTGAAAGATAAACGCACTCGGCGCCAATCCAGGGCTGATCGCCCGCCACTCACCGAGCACGGCCAACGGCGTCTGCCGCCGAAATGCCTGGTTGAACGGCAAGCGCAGCGCAGCGTCCACCGCTTCGCGAAAGAACGGCTGATGCAGCGGCGTATCACCAAACCAGCACCAATCAACCCGCCATTCGCCGGCCTGCTGCCAGATGCGAATCGGCAGCCAGCCGTCGAGGTTCAAGCGTTCCATTGTTCATTCCATTGCCGACGTCCGTTGCGCATTGCCGCGCGCAATTCTTCGCGCGAAAACACCAAGCCGCGTTCGGCTGCCAGCGCCAGCGTGCGGGCAATGAACACTTCGCTGTCGGTCAAACCCTGTAACGCTTGCGACAATTGCAAATCACCCGCCACCAGCCGCTGAAATTGCAGCAAGGCGCCCTCCGCGACAGGAGGCGCAGGCGTCGTCGCCAAACCCTCGCTAATCGCCTGCTGCAACCACGCACCGGGCCGGCAATCGAGGACCAGATGCACGCGGGCCGAGCAGTCGCGATTGTCCACGCGATGCGGTCGCGACAGGTCGAGAAACCAGCATTCCCCCGCCGCCATCGGCATGCGCTGGCCATCAAGGAAAAAGTCCACGTGCGCCGGGCTCAACAGCGGAATATGCAGACGCAGATCCGCATCCGGCTCAGCGAGATCATAGTCGCGATGTTCATGAATTTGCCCGCCCGGACCTAGCCGCAACAGACGCGCCGAGACGATTTCCAACGGCAACTCGCGCAAGCCCTGCGGCCAGCGCCCATCACGCTGCCACGGTGCGCGCAGCAGCGGCTGGCCGAGGCCCGGCGATAATTCGGTCAGCGCATCAGCCGCGGAAATCAGCGCCACGCCGCTCCAGTCGCCGGCGTAGTAGGCACTGTTGAAATGACCGCGCCATTCGTCCTCGCCAATCGCCGCCAACGCCTGCAACAGCAACGGCAAATCCACCGTCACCGGCAAGCGCGAAAACGCCGCGCGACTCATGGTGCTGGCAGCACCGCGCAGTCGCCCAGCCAAGTCAGCAAGCGCTGCAGACAGGCCTCGACCGATTGTCCGCCGGTGTCGAGCACCAGCGCGGCCGAGAGTGGCGACTGGTACGGCGCGGAAACGCCGGTGAACCCCGCCAGATCGCCGCGACGCGCGCGGGCGTAATGACCTTTCGGGTCGCGCTGCTCGCACACCACAAGCGAGGCGCTGCACCAGACTTCGTGGTAATCCGCGCCGAGGCGCTGGGCGAAGATTTCGCGCAATTCGAGCAACGGCGCGATCATCGCCAGAATCACAATCTGCCCGTTCTCGACCAGCAACGCCGCCAGTTCACTGGCACGACGGATGTTTTCCTGACGGTCGCTGTCAGCAAATCCCAAATCGCGATTGAGCCCAACGCGCAGCCCGTCGCCATCGAGTACCACGCTTTGCACGCCGCGCTCGAACAACGCGGCGTGCAACGCCTGGGCCAGGGTCGATTTGCCCGCCGCGGGCAACCCGGTGAGCAAAATCGCCGTGCCGCGATGGCCGTTGCGCGCCTCGCGTTGTGCACGGCTGATGCTGGCGGTCGGCGCCAGCAGGTTATTCGGCCGGGACACTGGCCACCGGCACGGCAATGTTGCCCGACGCCCACGCGGCTTCGCGACTGGCCAACGCATTGGCGATCGACTGCACTTCGGTGGATTGCACTTCATCCGGCATCGGATCGAGCCCGGCGCTGGCGAAGATCTGTCCGTACGCGTTGCGCAAATCGGCGTACGACAAGTCGCGTCGCAGGTCCGCTTGCAAGGTGTTCAATTCACCTTGAATCAGGTCCAGTTCACCGAGGCCGGCAGCCTGATGGCGGTTGCGCAACTGACCGAGAATCTGCCCGTCGATGCTCGACAGCTCCTGGTTGGTCTGGAACTGATGCAGCGCTTCCTGATAGTTCGCGTTGGCCACGTAGAGCTGCGCCAGCACCGCAATCGACATCGCCTGACGCCGTGCCTTGGCGACTTCTTCGCCAGCCTTGGCGACGTTGATTGCCGCTGGCGCGGAGATCACGTTGAACAGGTTCCAGGTCAGTTTGACGCCGTAGTCGGCCCACTTGTCGTTGACCAGAAACGAGTTGCTGTCGTAGTGCCCGCCAGCGGAAAACTCCAGCCCCGGCAACAGGCGCAACATGGCTTTGCGGGTTTCGGCGGTGCTGATGCGCGTCTGGTAATCCTGCTCGCGCAGCTCTGGACGGCTGGCCAGCGCTTCGTGTTCGAGGCTGGTCATGGCGACTTTCAATTGCGGAATCGTGTAGTCGTCCGGCGTGGCCAATTTCAGGTCAGTGCCCATCGGCAGGTTGATCAGCGTCGACAGCTCGGTTTTCGCCAGCGACAACGCGCGGCGCTGCTCTTGCAACTGACGCGTCGCCTCGATCAGCGAACGCTGATAACCCAGCGCAACCACTGGGTCGCCGATGCGCTGATCGCTCATGCTCTGACTGTTTTTGCGCGCGGTATCGACCCGCGCCGCGAGGCTGTCAATTTGCGTAAGCAGACGTTCGGCAGCCACTGCACGCCAATACGCCGAGCGCACATCTTGAACGATGGTGTTGATGACTTTGCGCCGACGTTCCTGGACGATCAGGCGTTGGTCGCCCTGCTGCTTGGCGCTGATGTAGCTGACGCCGAAATCGAGGACGTTCCACACCATGGTCAGGTCGGCGACGCGGCGGTCACGGTCCTGCGAGGTCGACGGTTCCAGCGACTGAGTGCCGGTCAGCACGCTTTGGCTGCTCGATGCGCCCTGGTTGCTGCGCCCGGCATAACCGGCGTCGAGCGCCATGCGCGGCAGCATGTCGAAACTGGCGAGGTCGAGTTGGCGTTTGGCCAGGGCCTCTTCCATGATTTTCAGCCGGCCTTCGAGGTTGTACTTCACCGCGCGAGCCATCGCCTGGTGCAAGGTCAACGGGCCGCTGAGCGGCTCCTGACCGGTGAACATGTTCTGCATATCGCTTCTGGCACGTTGTTCACTGACGCTGCGCTCAATCGGATCGCTCTTCACTGCACAACCGCTGATCGCCAGCGCCAGCAGGCTGGCGCCGAATAGCTTATGACTTCTTTTCATCCCTGGATCGCCCCTAGGTGCCGCACTGAATTATGGTGTGGTTCAAGCCTGCATTTCGCTGATGCCGACGTGGTGCAAAGCTGCGGCCAGGCTATCGACCTGCCGTTGCTCGGTGTCTTTGATTTCCTGTAATTGCTGAGTCAGCGACGGCGCGCCGAACACCCCGCGCAGCCCTTGGGAAACATCGCCGCTGCTGATCGAACGGCTGCCGAAAGCGTTCAACGAATCGCGCCCGTTATCGCCGTCCTGATGGAACAGGCTCGACAGCGTGCTGCTGCCAAACACCCCGCCATCGCCGCCGCCAAACCCGAGAAAGCCGTGGCCGGAACCGTCGCCCGCGCTGTCGCTGCTGCCGAACACTTGCGCCAGGTAGCTCGGTGCCAATGCGCCGCGATTGATGAAAATATCCCCGAGCGGGCGAATGCCGTCGCCCAAGACCCGATCTTCGAACAACGGCGCAAAGGTCAGCGGCGAAGCGAGCGTGCCGGTCGGCGCGGCGAAGATCATCGGTTGCAGCGGCACGCGCGGTTGATCAATCACCACCACCGGTTGCGAGACGCGGAACTCCGGATCCGGCGGGACCACGACAACCGTGGTCGACGGCGCGGTCACGGTGTTGATCGCATAACCGTTGGATTGCGTGCTGCCGCTGCCGGCATTGCCCGAGCCATCGGTGACGCCGGCGAGGTTCAAACTGATCGCGTTGTTGGCGTTGCTCAAGTTACCGGTCGGGGTCAGCGTCGCGGTCCAGGTTTTGCCGCCGTCACTGCTGGCCAGATCGGACAGAGCGCCGTTGGCGACGCTGATGTCGGAGAGGTCAAAACCGCTCACCGCTTCGTTGAAGGTGAAGGTCACCAGCGAGGTTTGGCCGACGCCCAGGTTCGGGTTGGCGACCACCACCGTGGCGCTCGGCGGCTCGCCGTCGATCACGTAGTTGTTGGACACCGCAACGCCCGCGCCGCTGTTGCCGGAGAGGTCGGCGACGTTGCTGGTGTCGAGCGCGATGAAGTTGCTCGGGTCGCTGATATTCGCGGTCGGCGTGAAGGTCGCGGTCCAGGTTTTACCGCCGTCGCTGCTGGCCAGATTGGTCAGCTCGCCGTTGGTCACGCTGAGGTCCGAGAGATCAAAATCACTGACGGTTTCAGTGAAAGTGATGGTCACCAAAGAGCTCTGGCCGATGCCCAGGTTCGGGTTGGCGACGACGATGGTTGCGGTCGGGCGCGTCGCGTCCAGCGTGTAGTTGTTGGAGATCGCGATCCCCGCGCCAGCATTGCCTGCGGCGTCGACCACGTTGCTGCTGTCGAGCAGGATCAGGTTGCTGGTGTCGCTGATATTGGCGGTCGGCGTCAGCGTCGCGGTCCAGGTCTTGCCGCCGTCGTTGCTGAGCAAATTGCTCAGCGTGCCGTTGGCAACGCTGAGGTCCGAAAGGTCGAAACCGGCAACGGCCTCGATGAACGTGATGGTCACCGTGGTGGTCTGGCCGATGCCCAAACGGTTATCCGCGACGGCGATGGTCGCGGTTGGCCGCGCGGTGTCGATCGCATAGTTGTTGGAATCGGAGCTGCCCACACCACTGTTGCCCGATGCGTTGATCACGCCGCTGTTGTCGAGGCTGATCAGGTTGCTCGTATCGGTGATGTTTTCGGTGGGCGTGAACGTCGCGGTCCAAGTGATGCCGCCGTCGCTCGACAACACATTGCTCAACGTGCCATTGGCGATGCTCAGGTCGGCGTTGCTGAAACCGCTGACCGCTTCGCTGAAGGTGATGGTCACCACCGACGTTTCGCCAGCCTGGAGGGCGTTATCGGCGACGACGATGGTCGCGGTCGGCACTTGGGTTTCGACCACGTAATTGGCGGAATCGGTGGTGCCGGCGCCGGTGTTGCCGGCCAGATCGGCGATGCCGCTGTTGTTCAGGCTGATCAGGTTGCTGGCGTCGGTGATGCCGGCGGTCGGGGTGAACGTGGCGGTCCAGGTGATCCCGCCGTCGCTGCTGCTGACCGCGCTCAGCGTGCCGTTGGCGACGCTTAAATCGGCGTTGTCGAAACCGCTCACCGCTTCACTGAAAGTGATGGTTACCAGCGAAGTTTCGCCGGGTTTCAGCGTGGTGTCGCTCAACACGATGGTTGCGGTTGGAGGCGCGCTGTCGATCACGTAGTTGTTGGAATCGGTCAGGCCCGCCCCAGCGTTGCCGGCCAGATCGGTGACGCCGGCATTGTTCAGTGTGATGACGTTGCTAGCGTCGTTGATGCCGGTAATCGGGGTGAACGTCGCGGTCCAGGTCACGCCGCCGTCGCTGCTGCTGACCGCGCTCAACGTGCCATTGGCAACGTTCAGATCGGCATTGCTGAAACCGCTCACGGCTTCGCTGAAGGTGATAGTCACCAGCGAAGTCTGGCCCAGCGCCAATGCATCGTTGGCAACAACGATAGTTGCGCTTGGGCGCGCGGTGTCGATTGCGTAGTTGTTCGAGTCGGTGGTGCCGACGCCAGCGTTGCCGGACGCATTGACCACGCCGCTGTTGTCGAGGGTGATCAGGTTTGTGGTGTCGGTTATCGCATCGGTCGGCGTGAAAGTAGCGGTCCAGGTAATCCCGCCATCGCTGCTGCTGACCGCGCTGAGTGTGCCGTTGGCAACGGTCAAATCGGCGTTGCTGAATCCGCTGACCGCTTCGCTGAAAGTGATGGTTACCAGCGACGTTTCACCCACGCTCAGTGCGTTGTCAGCAACCACAACGGAGGCGGTCGGCAGCACGGTGTCGATGGTGAAGTTGGCCGAGTTGCTGACGCCAACGCCCGCGTTGCCGGCAATGTCGGTCACGCCGGCATTGTTCAGCGTGATCAGGTTAGTGGTGTCTTTGACGCCGACTGTCGGGGTGAACGTGGCGGTCCAGGTAATGCCGCCATCGCTACTGCTGACCGCGCTCAGCGTGCCGTTGGGAACGCTCAAATCACTGTTGTCGAAACCGCTGACCGCCTCGCTGAAAGTGATGGTCACCAAGGAGGTTTCGCCGGCACTCAGGGTTGGGTCGGCAACGACGATGGTGGCGGTCGGGCGCAGGCTGTCGATCACGTAGTTGTTGGAATCGGTGGTGCCCGCGCCGACGTTACCGGCCACGTCCGCCACGCCGGTGTTGTTCAGCGTGATGATATTGGTCGCGTCGTTGACGCTGCCGACCGGCGTGAAGGTCGCGGTGTAGGTGATGTTGTCGCTGGTGGTAAGGCCGCTCAAGGTGCCGTTTTGTACCGTGAAATCGGCGAGGGTCAGGCCGGTTACCGCTTCGTTGAAGGTGATGGTCACCACCGAAGTCTGGCCGAGGGCCAGGGTCGGGTCGGCGACGACGATGGTGGCGGTTGGGCGCACGGTGTCGATGGCGTAGTTGTTCGAATCGGTGCTGCCGACGCCGACGTTGCCAGAGACAGCGGCTTGTACGCCGGTGTTGTTCAGGGTGATCAGGTTGCTCGCATCAGTGATGGCGTTAGTCGGGGTGAAGGTCGCCGTCCAAGTGATGCCGCCATCGCCGCTGCTGACCGCCGTCAACGTGCCGTTGGCGATGGTCAAGTCGGCGTTGGTGAATCCGGTCACGGCCTCGGAGAAGGTGATGGTCACCAGCGAGGTTTCGCCGATGTTCAGCGCATTGTCGGCGACCACGATGGTCGCGGTCGGCGCCACGGTGTCGATGGTGTAGTTGCCGGAGTTGGTGGTGCCTGTGCCCGCATTGCCAGCCAGGTCAGCGATGCCGGTGTTGGCCAAGGTGATGATGTTGGTCATGTCCTTGACGCCAGCGGTCGGGGTGAAAGTCGCGGTCCAGGTGATGCCGCCGTCGGCGCTGCTGACGGCAGTCAATGTGCCGTTGGCAATCGCCAGGTCGGCGTTGGTGAAACCGCTTACCGCTTCGCTGAAGGTGATGGTCACCAGCGAGGTCTCGCCGACGCTCAGGGTCGGGTCCGCGAGGACGATAGTCGCCGTCGGGCGCACGGTGTCGATCGCGTAATTATTGGAATCGGTGGTGCCGCTGCCGGCGTTGCCCGCCAAGTCGGCTACGCCGGTGTTGTCGAGGGTGATCAGGTTGGTCGCGTCGGTGATGCTGGTGGTCGGCGTGAACGTTGCGGTCCAGGTAATCCCGCCATCGGCGCTGCTCACCGCCGTCAATGTGCCGTTGGCAATGGTCAGGTCAGCGTTGGTGAAACCGCTCACGGCTTCACTGAAGGTGATGGTCACTAGCGACGTGTCGCCGATTTTCAGCGCGGTGTCGGCCAACACAATGGTCGCCGTCGGGCGCACGGTGTCGACGGAGTAGTTGCCGGAATTGCTGACGCCCGTGCCGACGTTGCCGGAACTGGCGGCCTGAATGCCGGTGTTGTCCAGGGTGATGATGTTGGTCGCGTCGGTGATGCTGGCGGTCGGCGTGAGCGTCGCCGTCCAGGTAATCCCGCCATCGCTGCTGCTCACGGCGCTGAGCGTGCCGTTGGCGATGGTCAGATCAGCGTTGGTGAAACCGGTAACCGCTTGGCTGAACGTGATGGTCACCAGCGAGGTGTCGCCGATTTTCAGCGCGGTGTCGGCCAAGACAATGGTCGCGGTCGGGCGCACGGTGTCGACGATGTAATTGCCGGAGTTGCTGGTGCCACTGCCCGTGTTACCTGCCAGGTCAGCCACGCCGGTGTTGGCCAGGGTGATGATGTTGGTTGTGTCAGTGATACCGGCAGTCGGGGTGAAAGTTGCAGTCCAGGTGATGCCGCCATCGCTGCTGCTCACCGCGCTCAGTGTGCCGTTGGCGATGCTCAGGTCAGCGTTGGTAAACCCGCTGACCGCTTCGCTGAAGGTGATAGTCACCAGCGAGGTTTCACCGGCGCTCAGGTTGCTGTCGGCGAGCACGATGGTCGCGGTCGGGCGCTGGGTGTCGATCGTATAGTTGGCGGAATCGGTGGTGCCCGTGCCGGCGTTGCCTGCCAGATCGCTGACCCCGGTGTTGGCCAAGGTGATCACGTTGCTCGTGTCGGTGATGCTCGCGCTCGGGGTAAAGGTGCCCGTCCAGGTGATGCCGCCGTCGCTGCTGCTGACCGCCGTCATGCTGCCATTGACGAGGGTCAGATCAGCGTTGGTGAAACCGCTTACGGCTTCGCTGAAGGTGATGGTCACCAGCGAGGTATCGCCGATTCTCAGCGCGGTGTCCGCCATCACGATCGTCGCGGTTGGGCGCTGGGTGTCGATCGCGTAATTGTTCGAGTTGATGACGCCAAGCCCGGCGTTGCCGGACAGGTCTTGCACGCCGGTCTTGTCCAGCGTGATGAGGTTGGTGCTATCGGTCACGCCGGCGGTTGGGGTGAAGGTTGCCGTCCAAGTGATGCCGCCGTCGCTGCTGCTCACCGCTGTGAGCGTGCCGTTGGCGATGGTCAGGTCGGCGTTGGTGAAACCGGTCACGGCCTCACTGAAGGTGATAGTCACCAGCGAGGTTTCGCTGCTGTTCAGGGCGTTGTCGGCGACGACGATGCTCGCGGTCGGCGCCACGGTGTCGTTGATCACGTAATTGTTGGAAGTGCCGGTGCCGGTGCCGATGTTGCCGGCCAGATCCTGCACACCTGAGGTGTTGAGGGTGATGGCGTTGGTCGGCGCATTGATATTGCCGGCGGCCGTCAGGGTCGCGGTCCAGGTAATGCCGCCGTCGCTGCTGCTCACCGCGCTCAGCGTGCCGTTGGCGACGGTCAGGTCGGCGTTGGTGAAACCGTTCACCGCCTCACTGAAGGTGATGGTTACCAATGAGGTGCCGCCGGAATTCAGGTTGGTGTTGGCGACGACGATGCTGGACACGGTCGGTGGCGTGACATCCGGCAAGTAGTTGGTATTGACCACGCCGCCGTCGTTGAAGATGTTGTTCACCGCCGCCGGGACGCTGCCCGTACTGCCGCCGCCCGCCGCCAGCCCGCCCGCACCGCTGCCGCCGGCGTTGCCGGCCAGGGCGCCAAAG
>NZ_MKGS01000103.1:0-2311 GCF_002836905.1 Pseudomonas sp. 43NM1
CCCCTGTAGGAGCTGAGCTTGCTCGCGAAGGCGGTTTGCCAGTTAAAAATGATGGTGTCTGACCCACCGCTTTCGCGAGCAAGCTCAGCTCCTACAGGGGTTCAGCGCCGGACGCAAAATCCCGCGTCCAACACAAATCAACTGTGGGAGCGGAGCTTGCTCGCGATGGCGGTCTGCCAGTTAAAAATGATGGTGACTGACCCACCGCTTTCGCGAGCAAGCTCAGCTCCTACAAGGGTTCAGCGTCGGACGCAAAATCCCGCGTCCAACACAAATCACCTGTAGGAGTGAGCCTGCTCGCGATGGCGGTTTGCCAGATGAAAATTGTGGTGACTGACCCACCGCTTTCGCGAGCAAGCTCAGCTCCTACAGGGGTTCGGCGTCAGGTACAAAATCTGCGCCCCACTGCAGATCACCTGTGGGAGCGAGCTCGCTCGCGATGGCGGTCTGCCAGATGAAAATTGTGGTGACTGACCCACCGCCATCGCGAGCAAGCTCAGCCCCGACCACACAATGGGATGTGCAATCGCGCTGAACTGCCTGCTTTCGTATCAGTCGCATATTTATGCAGCCTGGATTCAGAGGAGCCAACGTGACCAGCCACTCAGAACACCGCACGCTCGAAACTGCGCCAATGGACTCGACGACGGTTCATCGGTTGCGGGTGTTGACGGTTAATACGCACAAGGGTTTTACCGCGCTCAATCGGCGCTTCATCCTTCCGGAATTGCGCGAAGCGGTGCGCAGCACTTCGGCGGATCTGGTGTTTTTGCAGGAGGTGGTCGGCGAGCACGAACGCCATTCAAACCGCTACAACGAATGGCCACAGATGTCGCAATACGAATTCCTCGCCGACAGCATGTGGAGTGATTTCGCCTACGGCCGCAACGCGGTCTACCCCGATGGCCATCACGGCAACGCGCTGCTGTCGAAATACCCGATCCGCGAATTCCGCAACCTCGACGTCTCGATCACCGGCCCCGAGCGCCGGGGTTTATTGCATTGCATACTCGACGTCCCCGGCCATGCCGAAGTCCACGCGATTTGCGTGCACTTGAGCCTGCTCGAAAGCCATCGCCAATTGCAGCTTCAGCTGCTTTGCCAATTGCTCGAATCCCTGCCCGACGACGCTCCGGTGATCATCGCCGGCGATTTCAACGACTGGCAGTTGCAAGGCAACGCCGCCCTCGCCCGGCGCAATTACCTGCACGAAGCTTTCGAGCGTCATCAGGGTCGCCCGGCGAAAACCTACCCGGCGCGTTTCCCGTTGCTGCGCCTCGACCGCATCTACTTGCGTAACGCCAGCAGCCACAACCCGCAAATCCTCGGCAACCGACCTTGGACGCACCTGTCTGACCATCTGCCGCTGGCAGTCGAAGTGCATATTTAACCCGCCTCGAAGTTGCCAGAAACGACAGCAAGCGATAAAAACCACCTCCAGCGCTGACGGCCGGCTCATCAGGAATCGGCCGTTAGCGACCTATCCAAACCTGCCCTTCCCGCCACGACTTGATGATTTTTTGTACAAACAATCACTTAAGCACGTACTGGATTTCAGACAGTTACGATCATCAAAATTGCCCGACCATTTATCGGCCATTTTCTTGACGCAGCGCCGCCGGTCTTCTTAGCTACACCTTACTACCCCCGGAAATACCACCTGGGGCAAACCTGCAGACACCCGCGAACACGGGCGGCTACAGGCTTGCCTCACTCCATTCGGTCGCCCCTCATTCGGGGTAGGAGAGACGCCAGAGCGAGAAACGGCATGCGTTTGCAAGGTAGACCTCCATGAAAACTTCATTCACCCCTCAAGAGATCAAAATCACCTTTTGCACAGTCTCGAGTTCGCTCCTGCTGTGTTCGACCATGGAAGTGCCGGCCGAGCCCGCGGAGGACGAGGCTGCTCCCTGGTATCGCCAGGAGGTGCCGAGCATGACCTTGCCCGCCGTCGCCGCCACCTACCCTGGACGCTTTGCCGTCCACCCTGATTTGCGCAGTTCACGCCTGACCACCGAGGACGCCGCCCCGGCCCTGTGGGACCAACTCTACGGTCAGGCTTCACGCCAGGCGCAAAGCGACTTTCAGTCCGCAAGTTTTGCGACGCCCGGCACCGACACCTTCAAAGGCCCGGCGCTGCTGACCCTGCAAAGTGGCAGCGGTCATGTGCAGCGAGTCGGCCTGGTCGGCGGCCTCAGTCAATTTCAGGGCAACGGCAGCGGCGTGCTGACCCGTCGCGCCATGGCTGACCCGAATACCGACACCCTCAGCCTGCAAGGCCAGAGCCTCGGCGCTTATTGGAGCCTGACCG
>NZ_MKGS01000104.1:0-2238 GCF_002836905.1 Pseudomonas sp. 43NM1
TTCTTAACCTGACCGGGATCAACGGCATTACCGGCGACACCTTGGTCAGCGGCGGCACCCTCGACCTCAGCGGCTCGCTGGGCAGCAGCAACGTCAACGTCGGCAATGGCGGCACGTTGACCGGCACCGGCTCGTTGCTGGGCGCGTTGAACGTGAACAGCGGCGGCCATCTGGCGCTGAGCAGCGGCAACCAGTTGTCCGCGTCTTCGCTGGTGCTGGGCGCCGGCTCGAACATGGACGTGGCGCTCGGCACACCTTCCACCAGTTCGCTGCTGAACGTCGGCGGCAACCTGACCCTCGACGGTTCGCTCAACGTCACCGACGCCGGCGGTTTTGGCGTCGGCGTGTATCGCCTGATCAACTACACCGGCAGCCTCGTCGATCTCGGTCTGGACGTCGGCGCGATTCCCGTCGGTTACAGCCTCGCCGATCTGGCGGTGCAAACCAGCGTCGGCAATCAGATCAACTTGCTGGTCTCGGCACCGAACGTGGCGATCCGTTTCTGGGACGGCAGCCAGTCGATTGCCAACGGCAGCGTCGATGGCGGCACTGGCACGTGGACGGCCGGCGGCACCAACTGGACCTCGGTCAACGGTTTGGTGAACCAGACCTGGGCCAGCGACTTCGCGATTTTCCAAGGCGCGGCGGGCACGGTGACGGTCGACGGTACGCAGACCTTCAACGGCATGCAGTTCGTCACCGATGGCTACAACGTGATCGGCGGCGCGGCGGGGCAACTCACCGCCGTCAATGGCAGCGGCGGCAACACGGCGATCCGCGTTGATCCGGGCGTGACCGCCACCCTCGGCGTCAACATCGATGGCGCCGGCACCCTGGCCAAACTCGACAGCGGCACGCTGGTGCTCAACGGCGCCAACAGCTACGCCGGCGGCACCTTGCTCAATGGCGGCACGCTGGTGGTGGGCAGCAACACCGCACTGGGCAGCGGCACTTTGACCGCCGCGTCGGGCGTGACCCTCGATAGCAACGCGGCAGTGACCCTCGGCAATGCCGTCGATCTGGCTGGCAATCTCAGCGTCGCGGGCAGCAACGCGTTGACCCTCAACGGCGCGATCAGTGGTGTTGGCGGTTTGATCAAAACCGGCGCGGCCAACCTGACCCTCGGCGGCAATAACAGCTTCCTCGGCCCGGTCGCACTGAACGCCGGCGCACTGGTGCTGGCCTCGAACACGGCGCTCGGCAACGGCGTGTTGAACGCCGCCAACGGCACCACGCTGGACGCCGCTGCGCCAATCTCCGTCAACAACGCGGTGAACCTCGCCGGCAACCTTGGCATCGGCGGCAGCGCTGATCTGACCCTCGCCGGCAACCTCAACGGCGCTGGCAGCCTGACCAAGAACGGCGCGGCCAACCTGACTTTGAATGGCAGCAATGGCTTCCTCGGCGGCGTCAACCTCAACGCCGGGACGTTGAACGCCGGCAATGCTGCGGCACTGGGGCTGGGCAGTCTGACCGTCGCGGGCGCTTCGACGCTGGATAACAGCACGGCGTTGAGCCTGGGCAATAGTATGCTGCTGAACGCCAATCTCGCGGTCGCCGGCAGCAATGATCTGACCCTCGGCGGGGTGATCAGCGGCGCTGGAGGCTTGAGCAAAAATGGCGCGGCGAACCTGACCCTCAACGGCGTCAACAGCCTGTCGGGCGGCACCACGCTGAACGCCGGCACCCTGACCCTCGGCAACGCGGCGGCGCTGGGCAGCGGCGCACTGACCGTCGCCGGCGCTTCGACGCTGGACAACAGCGCGGCGCTGGTGCTGGCCAACAACCTCAACGTCAATGCTGCGCTGGACTTCACCGGCAGCAACAACCTGACGCTGGCCGGGGTCGTGGCGGGCGCAGGCACGTTGACCAAAAACGGCGCCGCCGACCTGACCCTCAGCGGCAACAACACTTTCACCGGCAACTTCGATGTGGTGAGCGGCAGCCTGACCACCCTCAGCACCACGGCACTGGGTAACAACGCCGCGGTCAATCTGGGCGCCGGCACTAACCTCAACCTCGGCGCGTCCGGCAGCATTGCCAGCCTGAGCGGCAGCGGCACCGCGCAAATCGGTGCGGGCAATACGCTGAGCATTGGCGGCAACAACGCCAACGGCACGTTCGACGGTGTACTCAACGGCAGCGGTTTGCTGGCGAAACTCGGCAGCGGCACGCTCAACCTGACCGGCGCCAACAGCCTGAGCGGCGACACCAGCATCGACGCCGGCACCTTGAACG
>NZ_MKGS01000105.1:0-2202 GCF_002836905.1 Pseudomonas sp. 43NM1
CCCCCCCTCCTTGCGTGTAAAGTAGCAGCCATAAAATCATAATCAGGAACCGACTATGACCGTGGCTAAATCCTCTTTCGACATCAGCGCCAATTTTGACAGCGGCAACATTGAAGTGCTGGACATCAGCAACCCGTTGCAGGCCCTTCTGGCGATCAAGCCGGACACACGCAGCCAACATTTCCAGTGGTTCCACTTCAAGGCCAGCGGCCTGCATGTCGGTCAAGAGCATTGGTTTCGCCTGAACAATGCGAGCAAATCCTCGTACAACAAAGCCTGGGACGGTTATCAGGCGGTGGCGTCCTACGACCACGTCAACTGGTTCCGTGTACCGACCATTTTTGAAGGCGATTGCCTGCGCTTCAGCCTCGAAGCGACGGCCACTCACGCCTGGTTTGCCTATTTCGAACCGTACAGCCGTGGTCGCCACGACTGGCTGATCGAGCAGGCGCTGACCAAGGCTGGCACCGAGCTGCTGGCCACCGGCAAAAGCGTTGAAGGTCGCGACATTCAATTACTGCGCAAAGGCACCGGCGCGGCTGGCCAGCGCAAAGTCTGGATCATCGCCCAGCAACATCCCGGCGAGCACATGGCCGAGTGGTTCATGGAAGGCGTGATCGAACGCCTGGAAAAACACGACGACCCAGTGCTGCAAAAACTCCTGGCCAAAGCCGACCTGTACCTGGTGCCGAACATGAACCCGGACGGCGCGTTCCACGGCCATTTGCGCACCAACGCCATGGGCCAGGACCTGAACCGCGCCTGGCAAAACGCCACGCCGGAAATCAGCCCGGAAGTGTTTTTTGTCCAGCAACAGATGGAGCAGTACGGCGTCGATCTGTTTCTCGATATTCACGGCGATGAGGAAATCCCCTACATCTTCACCGCTGGTTGCGAAGGCAATCCGGGCTACACGCCGCGCATCGAAGAGCTGGAGACGCATTTCCGCAACCACTTGAAGCATCTGACCAAGGACTTCCAGACCAAATACGGCTACACCCGCGACCTGCCGGGCCAAGCCAATATGACCCTGGCCTGTAACAGCGTCGGGCAGAAATTCGATTGCCTGTCGCTGACCCTGGAAATGCCCTTCAAGGACAACAACGACGCGCCGAACCCGTTGACAGGCTGGTCGGGCAAGCGCTCGAAACAGTTGGGTAAAGACGTACTGACCACCGTTGCCGAGATGATCGAAAGCGTCCGCTGATCATCCTTTAAACACAAAAGATCGCAGCCTTAGAGTCCTAAGAAGCTGCGATCTGTGAGTTTGCGGGCAACCGCACGCAATCCTCCGGCCCCAACAATCGCCCATCCTCGGCGCGCAACTCCAGCGCGCGTATCGGTTTGCCGTGCTGACGATCCACCACTTGTGAACGCGCCTCCCCCGCCGCAAAGAAAAACGCCTCGCCCCACTGGCGCAAACCGATGATCAACGGGAACAGGCCCTGGCCCTTTTCCGTCAGCACGTATTCCTGATAAGCGCTGCCGTCCGACGCCGGCACCAAGTCGAAAATCCCGTGCGTGACCAAGGTGCGCAGGCGCGCCGAGAGGATGTTCTTGGCCATGCCCAGACTTCGCTGAAACTCGCCGAACCGGCGGATGCCATCGAACGCATCGCGCACGATCAGCAACGACCACCAATCACCAATCGCGTCCAGCGACCGTGCCACCGGGCATTCGGCATCTTGCATGCTTGTACGTTTGACCATGATCGCGCTCGCCGACTGCAAATGTGGTTGCAATATAAAACCAGTCTCCTTAACGTACAACTGGTTTTATTTTGAAACCACATCAGGAGCCTGGCATGAAGCCCACTCAATCCCTGAACAGCAGCGTGGTGTTGCTGTTCGCTGTCGCCTGCGGTCTCGCCGTCGGCAACGTGTATTACGCGCAACCGCTGCTCGACGCGATGGCCGACGCCTTCGGCATGAACCCAGCGACCATCGGCATCGTCGTCACGCTGACTCAGGTCGGTTACGGCGTGGGGCTGTTGTTGCTGGTGCCGCTGGGGGATCTGCTCAACCGTCGGCGCCTGATCGTCACGCAAACGCTGTTGTCGGCGCTGGCGTTGCTGATGATCGCGCTAGCGCAAAGCAGCGTCTGGCTGCTGATCGGCATGGCGTTGACCGGATTGCTCGCGGTGGTCACCCAAGTTTTGGTCGCCTACGCCGCGACCCTGGCCATTCCCGCTCAACGCGGGCG
>NZ_MKGS01000106.1:0-2138 GCF_002836905.1 Pseudomonas sp. 43NM1
GGTGGGGGTGATTGGGGTCAAATAAAATGTTGGGTATGCGGGCATGACTCTGCACCTCCTGAACGACTTCAGAATTCGTTCCCGAATAAAATATTCCTAATCCTCCATTTCTGTACTAGTCTCAGGTCACAATATTCCAAAAGCAGGCCCATCAAATGCCTACCTCCTCCACAGCCCAAACCCCGGAACAACAACTCGACACTGCCGAAGCCGGCCGTGTTGCGCTCAAGTTCTTCTTCAATCTCATGGAGCGTTGGGGCTGCAGCGCCGAGCAGCAACGCACGTTGCTGGGCAAAGTCGGCAACACCACGTTCTACAAGTACAAACATCTGCCGCCGAATGTGCGTTTGCCCCGTGACACGCTCGAGCGGATTTCCTATCTCATGGGCATTCACAAGGCGTTGAGCATCATCTTCAGCAACAGCCGCGAGCGCGTTTACAAATGGGTCAGCAGCCCGAATACCGCCGCGCCGTTCAATGGCCAGACCGCGCTGGATTACATGCTGGTCGGCCGCGTCGTCGACATCGCTGACGTGCGCCGCTACCTCGACGGAGTGCGCGGTTGATGGCGCCGGAACTGGTCGAGCCGCAGTGGCCGCGGGCCTATCGGATCGTCAACAGCTGCTTCCCGCCGATCTCGTTGTTCGAAGACGTGCTCGATCCCGAAGACCTGCCCACGGCCTACGCCCTCGAAGCGCTGACCAACGATCGATTGATGGAAGAGGCCGGCGTGCTGTCGCGCGTTCGTCCCGAAGACCGAATCTCCGGCCCCGGCTCCACGCCGGTCATGGCCGCGTTCACCCACATCGGCAAAAGCAGCCGCTTCACCGACGGCACCTTCGGCGTTTACTACGCCGCCAGCAGCCAGGCTGCGGCGATTGCTGAAACGAGCTACCACCAGGAACGGTTTCTCGCTGCCACCAACGAGCCGGACCTTGAGTTGACGATGCGCACTTACGTCAACACAGTGTTGAAACCGTTACACGATGTCCGCCACAACTACCCGCAACTGCATGATCCTGATACCAGCGCTTATGGACCGTCGCAGGCGTTCGCCCGCCAACTGCGCGAAACCCTGTCGTGGGGGCTGCTGTACAACAGCGTGCGCTTGCCGGGGCATGAATGTGTCGCAGCGTTTCGTCCTCCGGCAGTGTCGATTCCGAAGCAGGGGAAGCACATTCGGTATGTGTGGAGTGCGAGCAGTCTTAGGATTTCGTTTGTGTTTGAGGTGAGTGAGGTTTGAGTTTTAACGGCGAGACAGTGGTGGGCAGGGGAGGAGCGGGTGGTTCGATAATCGTTTTTATGAAAAAAATCTTTTATTTAGCGCTGTGTAAAAGAGCCCCGATCAGTTCGGGGCTTTTTCATGCGGGCAGAAAGATTTACGAAACGACGTCAGCGCCGCGATTATTCCCCGGCGCTTCGAGCACCTTCACCACGTCATCAATGATCGCTTTGCTCATGTCCTGCAAATAATACGAAGCCCAGGCATGCCGGTCGGTTTCGCGATCCATGGCCGCATCCGAAGCGAGCATTTTGGCGACGTGGAGCAGGTTGGAGGCGTGAGTCAGGGCTTCGATCACAGGAACTCCGGCGTTGATGCGGAAGAGTGGTTCGTTGGCGTGGTAGGAAAACGGGGTGAGACCGATGGTTTTGAGGTCTTGGGGGATCGTCATTGGGCACCTCCGGTTTTTCGGCGGTGCTGAAGAATGACGGGCGAGGCGGTGGCGCAAGCTTTGAACCGATCTAAGGCAGGCATTAGCAAAAACTCCTGAATCAAAAGTTTGAGCTACCACGTTCGTTCTCAGGCGAATGGGTGGCAGCTATGCGCGGGCTGAGAAACCGGAGATACAGGAATCCGGCAGACCCGAAGGTCTCCCACGCACAGCCGCCATTACACGGGGATGCAGACACAAAAAAACGCCGGCAATCGTGATTTGGGGCGCTTGTGCGCCTGTATCTTACTTGGGTTCTCAGGCCCGGTCGCTGAATTGGCAGCGACGGCTTGAAGGTAGACGTCGGGCAGGGGATGCGCAATCGTGGCCAAGTGGTGGTTGTGTTACTGGATCTTGCCCTCCTCATCCGCCAGTGAATACGCACTACCCAGCCCCGAGAATCATTACACCAAGTAACTAATGTAG
>NZ_MKGS01000107.1:0-2006 GCF_002836905.1 Pseudomonas sp. 43NM1
ACCTTGCCCAGCCCCATCACCCCCGCCTCCAGACCGTTGCCCTTGAGGGAAATGATGTTCTCGATCAGATGCCGATCGCGCACGGCATGGCTTGGCAGGCCGGCAATCGGTTGGCCGACGGCGCTGGCGAGGGCATTGGCGAGCACTGCGATGGTCCCGACGAGGTCGATGTCGACGTGGGCGATGGCGCTTTCGGGCATTGAGCCGAGCATCGCTTCGGCCGGTTCCTGCACATACGTCAGGCCGCCGCGATCCTTGACGGCCCACAGGCCGGCGGTGCCGTCGTCGAGCGCGCCGGAGAGGATCACGCCGATCACCCGCGCTCCGTAATTCACCGCCGCCGAACGAAACAGCACGTCCACCGCCGGCCGGGCGCGGCACTCTTTCGGCCCACGGGTCAGGCGAATCCCGGCCTCGGTCAACATCAAATGCCGGTCGGCGATGGCCACGTACACGGTGCGCGCTTCGATCCGCTGGCCATCCTGCGCCGCGACCACGCGCATCGCCGTGACCCGGCCAGGAATGCTGTGCAGCACGCTCGGCTCGTGCGCCGGAATGTGCAGCACCACCAGATAGGCCACGGGCAGGTCGGCGGGCAGGTTTGCGAACAGCGCGATCAACGCCTGCACGCCACCGGCCGAGGTGCCGATGACGACGATATTGCGCGCGCCTGCATCGAGTTCATTAGTCATGCCGTCTCCAATCTGTTTGTTTCAACCGCTTTGAACATTGGTTAACTCTAGTCACTCAACGCGCGCTGCTGGAAAAATGCCTGATCAGAGGCGGAAGAATTGCTGCATTGCCTCGGCCAGCAGGTTGACCGCTTCGTCGTCGCGCGACGCCGCCGAGCGCATGAATACCACGTCGTGATCGGCTATCAGCGGCAAGCCGTCGAGGATCTGCATGTGCGCCGTGACCATCGCGCGGTCGATCAAACTGATCGCCAGTCCGGCCTCGACGCAGGCCTTGACCGCCTGATTCGACGGACTTTCCAGCACCACCCGCGCTCGTCGGCCGTGGTGTTTTAGCGACTCGATCATCGCTTGCCGATACGGGCATTGCGCGGCGTGCACGGCCAGCGGCAACGGCTCCAGCGCGGCCAGATTGTTGTTGGTCGGACCGACCCAGACGGGCGTGGTCGCGACCAGTAATTGCGTGTGTTCGTCGAGCTGGCCCTTGGGTTGCGCAATAACCGCGCAGTGCAATTTGTCGCGCTGCACCAGATCACGCAGCGCGTAGCTCGGCGCGGTTTTCAGTTCCAGCACTACGTTGGGCCACGCGGCGATGAAGGTCGGGAGGATGTCGCGGATCACGTGGCTGGCATATTCATCGGGCACGCCCAAGGTGATGCGCCCGGCCAGATGGCTGCCGTGCAGGTCAGCAAGCACGCGATCGTGGGTGCTGAGCAACGCCGTGGTGGATTGCAGCAGACGCTTGCCCAGCGCGGTCAGCGACACCGACTGATTGTCACGATTGAGCAAGCGGCCACCCGCCACTGCCTCAAGGCGCTGGATGTGCACGCTCACCGCCGCCGGACTTTTGTGCAACTGTTCGGCCGCCGCGCTGAACTTGCCAATGCGCGCCACCGCGTGAAAGGTGCGTAGCAAGTCAATATCGAGGATGGCTGTCATGGTTCACTCTTTGTGAAGAACTGCTGCGCTATATTTTGATTTATTAGATTAGCCAGCTTTCGTAGCCTGTGGCAATGAATCAGCCCCTACCGATTGTCTGCAAAGCAAAAACCGCGACTGACTGGCGTCAGGCGATCCCCCTGCCCTTGCTCGAAGCGGCGTTGATCCTGACGTGGAGCTCGGGATTTGTCGGCGCGCGCTTCTCGATTGATTACGCGCCGGCGCTGTTGGTGGTGTTCTGGCGCTGCGTGGTGGTGACGCTGATCCTGTTGCCCTTCGTCGCCCGACAGCTGCGGCGGACCTCGCCGGTGACATTGCTGAAAAACGCCGGTATCGGCTTGCTGGCGATGAGCGGTTATCTGTACGGCGTGATTC
>NZ_MKGS01000108.1:0-1951 GCF_002836905.1 Pseudomonas sp. 43NM1
CCCCCACAAATCCCTTGTAGGAGCAGAGCTTGCTCGCGAAGACGTCAATCCAGACACAGCTGTTTCGACTGACCCACCGCTTTCGCGAGCAAGCTCAGCTCCTACACAGATTTCCGTCCCCCACAAATCCCTTGTAGGAGCAGAGCTTGCTCGCGAAGACGTCAATCCAGACACAGCTGTTTCGACTGACCCACCGCTTTCGCGAGCAAGCTCAGCTCCTACACAGATTTCCGCCCCCCACAAATCCCTTGTAGGAGCAGAGCTTGCTCGCGAAGACGTCAATCCAGACACGGCAGTTTTGACCGACCCACCGCTTTCGCGAGCAAGCTCAGCTCCCACACAGATTTCCGTCCCCCACAAATCCCCTGTGGGAGCGAGCTTGCTCGCGATGACGCCCGCCCATCCAACAACGATGTGACTGACCCACCGCCATCGCGAGCAAGCTCAGCTCCCACAGGGATTTGTGTTGCGCACACATTCCGCGTCTACACTGCATTGCATCAATGGAGGCAGCACTCGTGGGTGCGCCAGCGAAGGAGTGCGCGATGTTGCGGTTTCGCGGTCCGGCCCGGCAGCGCGGGGCTATCGGTTTGATGGCGGCGGTGACGCTGGGTCTGGCGCTGCTGTTGATGCTGCTGGTGGTCGACACCGGGCGGCTTTATTTGGAGCAGCGCAAATTGCAGCGCGTGGTCGACACTGCCGCGCTGGAGGCCGTCAGTCGCGGCGGCAATTGCCTGGCCGGCCTAAGCGCGGCCAATTTCGCCCGGCAAAGCGCTACGCGCAACGGCTTCTCGGTCGAGACTGGCAACAGCCTCGCCACCACCTGCGGCACGCTCGTCACCGCAGCAAGCGGATTGCGCACTTTCACCCTCGACGCCACCCAGGCCGCCGCGATCAAAGTCGTCGCCAGCCACACCCTCACCAACAGTTTCGCCGGCGGCATCCAGGCGCTGTTCAGCGGCGCGCCCGCCAGCCTCACCACGCAACTGAATGCCTCCGCCGTCGCCGCCAAACCGCTGCCCACCGTCGCCCAACTGAACATCCGCAGCACGCTGCTCAACATCAGCACCGCGCAATCGAACATCCTCAATCCGTTATTCAGCGCATTGCTCGGCGGCAACGTCAGCCTGACGGCGGCAGGCTGGAACGGGCTGCTCAACACCGACGTCAACCTGCTCGGCTATCTCGATCAACTGGCGATCAGACTCAACGTTGCGGCCGGCGACTACACGCGATTGCTCAACACCCAAACCACTGTCACCCAGTTGATCCAGGCCGCCGTCAGCGCCGTTCAACTCAACGGCGCCACCGCCGAGGTATTGGCCGCGCTGGGGAACCTGCAAGTCGCGGCGACCGCCAATGCCAGCCAGGTCAAGCTCGGCGACATCCTGCAATTGCAAACCGGCACGCCCGCCGCCGGGCTCGACGCCAACGTGCAATTGCTGCAACTGATTCAAGGCGTGGTGCAATTGGCCAACAGCAAAAGTGCGGTGGCCGCGACTTTGCCGGTCAACGTGTTGGGCCTGGCCAATGTCACCGTGCGGGTCAAAGTGATCGAGCCGGCGCAGTTCTCCGCGATTGGCAATCCGGCGCTGGCCAAGGCCGATCCGCTGGGCGCCAATCGCATTTACGTGCGCACCGCCCAAGTGCGCACGCTGATCTCGCTCAACCTGCCGGTGCTGACCGGCGTCAGCGGTTTGACCAACGCCGTGCTCGGACTGGTCGGCACATTGACCCCGACGCTCAACAGCCTGCTCAGCCTCAACCTCGCGGCCACCATCAATTCCGCGCTGTGCCTGCTCGGCGCCGGTTGCGAGCAACTCGATCCGCGATTATTGCCGACCCCGCAAATCGACATCAGCCTCGATGCCGGCGGCGCCGTCAGCTACGTCACCGATTTCAGTTGCCCGGTCGGCAGCGGTGTGACGGTCGGTGCTGCGGAGGATGAAAA
>NZ_MKGS01000109.1:0-1921 GCF_002836905.1 Pseudomonas sp. 43NM1
TGTCGGGGCAAGGCGTGGCGATTTTGCCGCAGTGGCTGGTGCAGGAAGATTTGAATGCGGGCCGGTTGACCCGGCTATTGGCCGATCACGGTTTCGCCCGGCAAGGGGTGTACGCGTTGTACCCGGATACCCGGCATTTGCCGCTGAAAGTGCGGGCGTTTATTGATTTCATGAAGGGTTGGGGTTGAGGTTTTTCTGGTGAACGTTCGGGCCTCTTC
Source organism: Pseudomonas sp. 43NM1 (assembly GCF_002836905.1). NCBI lineage: Bacteria > Pseudomonadati > Pseudomonadota > Gammaproteobacteria > Pseudomonadales > Pseudomonadaceae > Pseudomonas > Pseudomonas sp. 43NM1. Next base: position 219 of record NZ_MKGS01000109.1, read on the forward strand.
GCGGACGAGCCTCGCTCCTGCGGCTGCAATGCAATCCCCTGTAGGAGCAAGGCTTGCCCGCGAAGAACGATGACGCGAATTCAGAGCTGCCCACCCAACCCAAACCGCTTCATCAACCCCGATTCCAGCAACCCTTTGGGCAGCAACGCCGCCAGCATTGGCAATGCCCGGCTGCCATTGCCGAGGCGCAGCAATCGTGGTGGTTTGTTCTGCTGCACCGCTTTAAGCAAACCAGCGGCGAATTCGCTGGCCGGGGTCGGATTGTCCTGCGACGCCTTGGCCCGCGCGCGGATGCCTTCGCGCAGCGGCCACCACGGCGATTGTTCGCTGATCAACTGCTCGGCCTCGTTGCCGGCATTTTTCGCAAAACTGGAAGCGATGGCGCCGGGCTGGACTTCCATCACGCGGATGCCGAACGGCGCCAGTTCCATGCGCAACGCATCGCTCAAGGCATGCACCGCGGCTTTCGACGCGCAATACGCGCCGGCGAATGGCGTGACCAAAACCCCGGAAACGCTGCCGATATTCACCACCAGACCCTTGGCCCGGCGCAGTACCGGAAACAGCGCGCGGGTGACCCCGACCACGGCAAACACGTTGGTTTCGAACTGACGCTGCATCGCCGGCACGCCGCCATCCAGCAGCGGGCCCATCGCGCCGTAACCGGCATTGTTGATCAGCACATCGAGGCCGCCGTGTTGCTGATTGATGCGCTCGCTCAACTGCTCCAACGCAACGCCGTCGTTGACGTCCAGTTGCACCGCAGTGAAACCGTCCGCCGCCAGCACGGCAACGTCTTCAGCCTTGCGGGCGCTGGCCCAGACCTGGTAACCGGCGCTTTTGAACGCATCGGCGAGGGCGCGGCCAATGCCGCTGGAACAACCGGTAATCAACGCAACGGGCATGGCGCGGTCCTTGTGCAATCAGAGGAAAGGGCTTAATCGGAAAAGCTACCCTGCAAGTGTTCGGCGCGAAACTCCAGGGTTTGCGGGCGATAACCCGGGCGCAGTGGCGGCAGCGGCAAACAGTCTTGCCAACTGGCGCCGGCCTGCAATTCGCCGGGGCCGCGATAGCGTGGGGCGGCGTATTGATTGTCGGCGAGGTTGACCGTATCGCCCGGCGCATAAGCGGCGATGCGCCAGCGCAATTCGGTCAGCGGTACGTCGTTGCCGTTGTTCATGGTCAGCTGCAACGGGCGATCCGCAGGACAGTGTTCGGGGGCGTAGGTGATCCGCAACTCCAGCCGCGCCAGTTGCTTGACCTCGCGGTTGTCCATCCAGATGACCCAGGTCGCCACCAACCCCAGGCCAATCGCGGCGGCGATGGAAACCGGCAAGGCTTTGGCCGGGTAGCGCAGCAACAGGATCAGCCAGGTAATGACCAGCAGGACGCCGATGAACATAGGGAAACGCTCCTTGAACTTATGGCGACCATCCTACCGAACGGTCGCCGGAATGGACATTCGGCGTTCAAGCGCGCTTGCCGTCAGTCGCGACTGTCACTTCTGACAGTAGCCAGATGCTGCGCGGCAACGGTTAGATCATGTCTGGCTAACCGGGACGCATCGTCATGCACGCTTCAATCACGACAACGCATTACAGGACCCCCACCTTATCCGTCGTCGATCCGCGCGGACTTGCGGTGCGTTCGGTCGATTACTGGCGTGAAGATGAAAAACTCGCGGCGCAGGCTCGGGTCAATCG
>NZ_MKGS01000110.1:0-1772 GCF_002836905.1 Pseudomonas sp. 43NM1
CCACCGCACTCGCGCTAGTGCCCGACGAAGCCGTCGGCCCTTCCCCGCGCTCAAATACCCGCGCGCGCAGTTGCCCGGCAGATTCCAGCGCCGCCCACTGCAGATTCACCCCAGCCGCACACGGCTGCCCGCCTCCGCTCGGCATGGCGAAAGCAATCCGCGTCAGGCCTTCAGCCAGCGGCGCTTCACGCATCTGCTGATTGCTCGGCAAGGCATCGACGTCAGCCACCAGCGTCACGCAATGCGGATTGCCAATCCGCACAAACTGGCTGTGCGCCCATGCGGGACTCAGCGCCGATAACGGCGGCACATGACTGACTTCGCAAGCGTTCAACATCACCGTTTGAACATCCCGCGCACCGACGGCCTGCGGGCCGAACGCAGGTTTGCCGAGGTCCAGCCAGAAGCCGTGGACGCCGTCGACCTCGGCGGGTTTCACCGAGGTTTCCACGGGTGAGACAGCGTCGGTTTTATCGTGATGAACCTTGAGCACGCAGTCCTGCTGATTGCCCAGCAAACCTTGCTCACTCAGCGCTTGCGAGAAAATCGTCAAGCCATTGCCACTGCGCTCGGCAAGCGTGCCGTCAGTGTTGACGATGAGCAGATCGAAGGGCGGCGATGTCTGGAACGGCCCGATCAGCAGGCCGTCGCAGCGATGTTGTTTGGCGCCGAGTGGCTGAGTGCCGGGTGCCCAACTGCAGAAAGCCTCGATGGCCAGCAACGCCCATTCCTCGCGGGTCTGCGCCGCGTCGCGGGCTGTTGCCGGCAGTTCGATGCCGTTGCGGCGCAGCGCGTCTGGCGTCAGCACTGCGTAGATATTGCCTCGAGCATCGTAGAACTGCGTCATGAACCTGCCCTTTAAGCTGCTGGAAAATGATTGCCACTGTAGTCGTTGGCACGGTTTCAAGGAAAACTGATAGCAGTTAGCCAAGAAACATCTTGTATCAATACCGTCATGCGTAACCGGGCCGTAGCGCCAAGCCTATGTGCGCAACTTCTTGCGCAACTTTAAGCCTTTATCATCCAGCGCAATTCGCGATAACGCACTCGGATCGTGCGGGCGTTAGCTTTTCCGTGGAGCACACGCAACACCTCAAGGAGCCAGAGATGTTCAACCCAGCTAACGAAACGCATTTCAGCTTGACCATTGAAGGGCTTGAGCACGACCTGCAAGTGCTGTCGTTCAACGGCACTGAAGGCATCAGCCAACCCTACGCATTCGATGTGGAGCTGGTCAGCGAAAACCCCGACCTGGACCTGGAAACTCTGCTGCACAAACAGGCGTTTCTGGCGCTGGACGCAGCCGGTAGCGGCATCCACGGCCAGATCTACCGCATTGCCCAAGGCGATGCCGGCAAACGCCTGACCCGCTATCGCCTGACCTTGGTGCCGCAGCTGAGCTATTTGAAGCACCGCACCAACCAGCGCATCTACCAGCAAATGTCGGCGCCGAAAATCATCGCGCTGATCCTCGAAGAACACGGGATCAAGGGCAACACCTACAGCTTCCAGTTGAACGAAACCTGCCCCGACCGCGACTATTGCGTGCAGTACGACGAAACCGACCTGCACTTCGTCCAGCGCCTGTGTGAAGAAGAAGGCATTCACTACCACTTCCAGCACACGCCTGAGGGTCATTTGCTGGTGTTCGGCGACGACCAAACCGTGTTCCCGAAACTCGGCCAGCCCACCGCGTATGTGCAGGGCAGCGGCATGGTCGCCGACGAGCCGGTGATCAAGGGTTTCAAACTGCGTTTGGAGACCCGCACCGG
>NZ_MKGS01000111.1:0-1673 GCF_002836905.1 Pseudomonas sp. 43NM1
CACTTAAACGTTTCTCCGACCATTGCTGCGAGCCGGGATGGCTGGCGCTGCCGTCGGTGATCGAGATCAATTGCAGGGGATGGCCGAGGGCCGAGAGTAATTGCAACAAACCGCCGCACATCACCACTTCATCGCCCGGATGCGGCGCAATGATCACGGCGCGGGCGCCTTCGGGAACCAGGGTTTGCGTGTTGACGACCGGAATGTTGTCGAGTTGCGGGGCGTTGTTCCAGATTTGTGCTGGCAGGGGACTTTCGTTGAGGTACACGGTTTTCATGAGTTACGTCCTTGTTCTATATCGCCCTCAATCGCGCACGACGCTTGAATAAACAAGCCCGGCCGACCCGTGAAGGCTGGTGGATGAAAAACGACTGCGCTCCGAACCCTGGATTGCAGCGGACAGAGTATTGCTCATACAACCCGGTTCGTCGCCTCGCTGTTTCATCTGATACGGATTTTTTTATGCCAATTGCACCGTGGTCCGGCAAACAACACTGCGAACCCGGTTAGCGCAAACCCTCCAGTGCCGCCACCGAACGTGGCTCACGGCTCCACACTTCCAGGAGAAAATCCGCTTCCTGATGCAACACCAGGCGCGGCAAATGCAAATGCTCGTGCAGCAGATCGTGCACCTGCCGCGCATTCAGCGGGCAGCCGTCGATAGGCGGGCGCCAGTGGCAGGCGAGCAATTGACCGTCGGCGGTCAAGGATTGCTCAGCCGACACAATCAGGCGTTTCAAATCTTCGGCGTCGAGGTAATAGCCGATTTCGCTGATGACAATCAGGTCAAACTTCTCGTCCGGCCAGTCACCGGGCAAACGGCTTTGCCGAACTTCTGCGTGTTCAAACACACTCAAACGCGTCTGCGCCAACCCGACCGCAGCCGCCGCCGTGTCGCAGCACAACAGCCGATCGCAGCGGTTCGCGAGCTCGGCGCTTAATTCGCCGTTGGCGCAACCGGGCTCAAAGATTGCCCGATAACGCGGCCGGGGCAGGGCGGCGAGGGTGATGGCGCGTTTGCGTTGCTCGTACCAGCGCTGACGGAAGGCCCATGGGTCGTCGTTGCCGGCAAACAAACCATCGAAATAGCGATCCTCGACACTCATAAAAACACCACCTCGAACGGTTGCAGTAATCGGTCCAGCACATACGGTGCGAGCACCGGCGGCAAGCCGACTTGCGGATCGCCCTCCAATTGGCTGGCGAAGGCGTGGATGGCATGGCGTTTGCGCGCGACCAGGTGCGGTTCCAGCAGAATCTTTCGCGCGCGATGCCACGGCACCACACTGTCTTCCGGGGTTGCCCAGTGCCAAGTCCAGACCGGCAGCTCATGCAACGTCGCACCGACGTTTTTCGCCGCCGCCGCACTGGCGCGGCCAACCGCTTCGTGGTCGCAGTGGCCGTCCTCGCTCCATGTGGTGAACACCACGTCGTCGGGGCGCAAATGCCGTTCGATAAACTCGCGCAGCTGGTGTTCCCGCGCCGCCACCTGACTGTCCTGAAAACCGCCGCGCAGCCATTTAAGGCTGTGCAACGGCAGATCGAGGCGACGCAGCGCTTCCGCCGATTCCTGCGGCCGAATAATGCTCAGACGCTCCGCCGGCCAGCGTTCGGAGCCGGGGTGGCTGGCGCTGCCATCGGTGACCGAAATCAGTTGCAACGCCCTCCCGGCC
>NZ_MKGS01000112.1:0-1572 GCF_002836905.1 Pseudomonas sp. 43NM1
GGTTTGGGTTGATGAGGGGGAGCCAGCTTTACCTGATATTGTCAGAAACGTTGACCCAAATAGCCTCAGGCGGGTTCATGCGATTGAAGGAAAGAGTTCTACGAAACGGGTAGAAGACGTTGCTGGCAGAATGCAGGCAAATGGCTTTGATGACGATTGGCCTATCGATGTAGTTGAGCACGAAGGCGAACGTTATATTGTGGATGGACACCATAGGGCGTCAGCCGCGAGACGCACTCATACTCCAGTGACAATCAAACTAATCACCGACATTGCAGCCCACAAAAAGAGTATTTTTACCACCGTAGAAGAAGTGAAAGAGTCTGCAGACTCTGTAGGGTTAGACAGACTGACGAGACCTCGAAGATGAAAAATTTAGCGCTAGAGTATTTGATAGAAGACTTTTTAGAAAAAGTCGACAAAGCGACTGCAATGCTGGAAAAAAAATTCGGCGACAGGTTCATTCTGAGATTATGGGGGACCAAGAAAATCCCCCAACGAGGAACTGTTAGCGGCAACGTCACTTATGAGTTGCATGGTGTTGGATGCCGCGTTTATTTGCCCGAGGCCTGTATTGACTTTGATTATGGTCCCGATGGAAGGATCGACGGATTCGATTCCTGGAGACTGTATATCTATGCAAATGAATTCCCAGAAAGGCATCCGCAGTACACAGAACTGGAAATAGTAGAGCGCGATCTGGATGAATACATAACTGCAGGGAAAGTTAAAAGAATGCATAGCGGAATGTCGAATCTTTACTTCAAAGACGAGCTACTTTGGTGATCTGACATGTTGAGCCCGGAAACACCGGGCTCTAACATTTAACAACCCAAATGAATTTCTTAACTACGCTCCCCATCACCCTCCGACACCTGCTCCACCCCAACCTCATCCTCATCATCAGGCGGACGCTGATCACGGGGCAGTGGATCGGTAGGTGAAGGCAGCGGGTATTCCTGTGTTTCGTCGACATCTTCGACTTTAGGATCAGCGTTCATAAATCACCTCTCATATAACTCGGTACGATCAATCAGCCGACGATCAATCCAAGTCCACATCCTCGTCTTCATACTCGGTGTTACCGACATCGCCGGCATCGTCCGAATCGTTTAGCGGCACGGTCGCGTCGTCCATCAGCGAGCCCGGATCCTCATTTCCCGGATCATTCAAATACGGGTCGCCGCTGCGGTCGTCCTGTTCATTCACTTCGGTTGAAAGTGCCATGGCCTGCCTCACATATTTCGCGGAGTGTATAAAGTTCGAGGCACCCATGAACCAAACGTTCCGCCGCCAAATCGCAGAAACAAAAAACCCGGCACCAGGCCGGGTTTTTCGCGTCACACAAAAACAATCAGCGATGTTTGTTTTTGTGTTTGTTCTTGTGCTTATGGCCGCCGCCAGAATGGGATTTGCCGCTGTCGGTACCCAAGTTGTTGCCAACCGCGCCACCCGCCGCGCCGCCGAGGCCTGCGCCGATGGTCGAACCGGTGGAGCCGCCCAAGCTATGGCCGACTACCGAACCGCCTGCTGCGCCGACACCGCCACCGAGTGCCGCTGCGGTGCGGCTAC